>JAIVGT010000342.1 GCA_020201485.1 Halobacteriales archaeon | reverse complement strand
GCGTGGAAGTCGAGCACCTGGGCCCCGTCCCGGAGCACGGGCACGGCCGCCGCCAGGCCGCCATCGCGCAGCACGGCCGCCTCGAAGTATTCCCCGTGGTCCGCGCTGCCCGTGCCCGGCTCCAGCGCCGCCCGGCGCACGACCGGATGCGCGCCCTCGACGCCCGTCACGAGCGCCGCGCGCGCCGCGACGGTCGCGCCCTGCGTGAACCACGTCACCGCCAGGCTGCCGTCCGGCCCGCCGCGCAGGTACGGGTAGAGCGGCGTGTCCGTCTCCGTGAGCAGCGTGCCCGCGTCCCACGTCGCGCCCAGGTCCGCGCTGCGCGCCCAGCGCAGGTCGTGGCCCTCCGTCCAGGCAGCGACGAGCGTGCGGCCCGCGAAGGCGAGGGGCTCCCAGCTGCGCGGCACGGCGTCCGTCCAGCTGCGCGTGCCGGGCAGCGCGCGGAGCTGCCACGACGCGCCGGCGTCGCGCGACACGAGCACGCCGTCCACGTCCACGAGGGGGAGCAGGCCGTTGCCGGACACGGGCACGGCGCGCACGGCGAGGGCCCCGTCCGGGCCGATGTCGAACGCGCCGTCGCCGCCCTGCGGGCTCGCGTCCGGGCGGCGCGCCCACGTCGCGCCGTGGTCCTGGCTCGCCGCGTGGTGGATGCCGCGGCCGTCGTTCCACACCACGTGCAGGGCGCCGTCGGGCGCGGCGCGCACCCAGGGCCGGTCCACGAGCGGGCCCTGGTCGAGGAGCTTCCACGTCCACGTCGCGCCCTCGTCCGGGCTCACGCCGACGACGAGGGTCTCCGCCGGGTTCGCGAAGTTCAGCGAGCCGACGACGAGCCTGCCCTCGGCGTCCGTGGCCAGCTCGACGTCGCTGTTGCCGATGGCGAGGTCGAGGGGCGTGCCGACCGCGAGGCGCGTCCACGTCGCGCCGCGGTCCGCGCTCTTCCAGAGCAGGGGCTCCTGCAGCGCATTGCCCAGCCCGCCCGGCGGGCGCTCCGCGTAGCGCGCCGGGCCCCAGTACCCGGCGACGACGAGCGCCCCGCCCGGCAGCTCGACGATGGCCGGCTCGCGCGCGGGCTGCGCGTCGTCCACGCGCACGCCGGGCGACACGGTGAGGTCCCCGGGCGCGGCGCCGCGCGGCGCGGGTGGGGCCGGGCCTGCGCACCCGGCGAGGACGAGCAGGGCGAGGAGGGCGAGGCGGCGCACGCGCGGGCACGCGCAGGCGGGCTGGTAAAGGCTTCGTCCCGGGGCTCCCTCCGGGGGCTGCGTCAGGGCGCGCAGGGCTGCGTCGGCGGGTGCTCCCCGTCCAGGCCGACGCGGCGGGCGAGCCAGTCCGGCGCCGTGGCGCGGAACGCGGCCGCGCTGTTCGGCTGCAATTGGAGGAAGTGCCCGGCGTCCGGCACGACCTGGATCTCCAGGCACGTCGCCGGGTCCCAGAACAGGCGCTCCTTCGCGACCTCGACGCCGTCGGGCGCGCACACCGTGAGGCAGAAGAGCACGTCGTGGTCGCCCATGACGCTCAGCACCGGGGTGTGCACGAGGCGCGTGAAGGGCACCCAGACCGGGAACGTGGCCGCCTCGCCGAGCGTGGCCGTGTCCTTCAGGGCCTCGTCCAGGGCGACGAGGGCCGGGTCGGCCGCCGGGAGGTGGAAGAACTGCGCGCGCGAGCCGGGCTGCGTGGTCGCGTAGCCGAGCGGGATGCCGCCATCGCCGGCGAACTTCGGGTCGAGCTGCGCCGGGTAGAACGCGGCGAACAGCTTCGCCAGGCCGACCGGGCTCGGCCCGACGAAGGCCCCCGTGCTCACCAGGCCGTCGACGTCGCCGTACACCTCCACCTCCAGGATGTCGATGAGCGCGCTCAGCGAGTTGCCCACGAGCACGACGCGGCCGAAGCGCGTCCCGCCCACGTCGCCCGCGCGCAGCTGGCCGACGAGCTGGTGCACCACCCCCGCCTCGCTCGGCAGGCTCACCAGGGCGGCGGGCGGGCGCTCGCTCAGCCCCGTGCCCAGGCGGTCGTAGGTGAAGACGGCGAAGCCGGCCTGCGTGGCGTGGCGCACGAAGGAGTACGTGTCCTTCTCCACCGGCCAGTCCCAGTAGTGGTGCGCGGTGAGCCCGGTGGGGGAGAGGAGGAGCACGGTCTGCCCGTCGCGCAGCCCCGCCCCGCACAGCCAGGCCGCGACGGGATGCACCGCCCCCTCCCCCGGCACGAGCTCCACCGCGCGGTCGTGCCGCTCGCACGACGCGTCGTCCGACGCCACCGCGGGCAAGGCGGGCAGGGCGGACAGAGCGGGCGGCGCCAGCAGGACGGCGAGCACGGCGGCGGCGACGAGGACCCGGGGCATGGCGCTCGGGCCCGCCACGCTGCGCGGGGTCCTGAACCCTCGCTGCGGAGCTGCGTCAGAGGAGCCGGCCGCGGGCGTGCTCCCCGGGCGGGGCGACGGGCGCGTGCGCCGCCGGGGCCGCGCCGTTGCACACCCCGTCCAGCAGCGTGGGCGTGACGTCCGTGGGCGGGATGCGCGCGTGCGTCGCCTGCTCGTAGGCGTAGGCGTAGTCGAGGAGCTGCGCCTCGCTCCAGCGCGGGCCGAAGAAGCTGAAGCCGCGCGGGCTGTGGTTCTGGTACGCCGCGGGCAGGGTGACCGTGGGGTAGCCCGCCGCTGCGCCGATGCCGGTGTACGGCGCGTCCATGCCGACGATGGCGCGCACGTCGTTGTCCGCGAACCACTTGTCCGCGATGGCGCGGTTCAGCGTGATGACGGGCAGGGCGCTCCCGTCCGCCACCGGGCCCAGGCCGGGCGTGGCGTCGCTCAGGATGATGAGGTCCTGGCCGTACTTCACCTCGTCCGGGTGCATCTGGTTGTAGAGCACGATGTCGGTGAGGTCGGCCACGGGCAGGCCCGGGCCCGCCTGGTTCTCGATGTAGTCGTTGATGCCGAACTTGAACTCGTTGAAGATGAGGCCGATCTCCGCCAGGCTGACGAGGTCGAGGCCCTGCGTGTCGATGGGCACGAGCACCGCGCCCTGCGCCTGCAGCACGTCGAGCTGGTCGTGCAGGAGGGAGTCGCCGTCCTCGACGTAGCCGATGCGCACCCCTTCCAGGGCGTGCGTGCTCAGGCCCGCGGCGTAGTCGCTGCCGGGCGGGAGGTGCCCGGCGCTCTCCGCCGTCGCCGGGTCGAGCGGGTCGGGGCCGGCGATGGCGCCGAGCATCATCGCCGCGTCCACGACGTTGCGCGTCATCGGCCCGGGCGTGTCGAAGTTCGCCGCGAGCGGGATGACGCCGGCCCGGCTCACCAGCCCGACGGTCGGCTTGACGCCGACGAGGCTGTTCGCGTTGCTCGGGCTGAGGATGCTGC
>JAIVGT010000142.1 GCA_020201485.1 Halobacteriales archaeon | reverse complement strand
CGTCGTGCCCGACCTCGTCGGCGAGCGCGCCCAGCACCGCCGCGCTCAGCGCGCCTTGGACCGTCGCGCCCTCGGCCCGGCAGCGCGCGGCCAGGCTGTTCGTCTGCGCCTCGTGCAGCTCCGCGTGCAGCAGGCGGCTGCGCCGCTCCCCGGGCGGGGCCTCGGCGTCCCGCGGCAGGCCACGCGGCGGCGTGACGCGCAGGAGCCTCGCGGCGCGCACGCCCTCCCGGAGGAACCGCACCCTGCCGCGCACGCCGCGCGCCCACCCGGGCAGGAGCGCGAAGGGGCCGGGCGGCGCGGGCAGCGCCGGCCCGGGCGCGTGCCCGGCCGCGCTCCGCAGCAGCTCCCCGGTCAGCGCGTGCCCGGCGAGCGCGTCCCCGATGGCGTGGTGGAACGTGAGGAGGAGCTCATGCTCCTCCTGCCCCTCAACGAGCATGGCGCGCAGCAGCGGGCCGGGCGCGGCGGCGAAGCGCTCGCTCAGCTCCCGGTCCGCGACCTCCCGCCACGTGGCCGCCCCGTCCCGCCGGACGGTGCGCAGGACGAGGCCGGGCGTGCCCTCCTCCCGCCAGCGCGGACCCTCCGCCGTATCCTCCACGTGCACGCGGAGCATGGCGTGCCGGCGCTGCGCGTGCCCCAGCGCCTGGCGCAGGGCATCGGGGCGCAGCGGGCCGTGGAGGTACGCGACGGTGACGACGTTCACGGTCGCCTCCAGGCCCACGATCCAGAACCTGCGCTCCCAGCCGTCGAGCGGGCGGTCCACGGCGGGCAGTGCCTTCGCTGGCACGTGAAGGTTCCCCCCGGAGCGTTGCACCGCTCACACCGGCCGCGGGCACTCCGGCAGGGGCAGGTCGCACGCCCCGGCCCCGGCCAGGCCGCCGCGCGCGTGGCCCATGCCGCTGACCGCGACCGCGCCCTCGCTGTCGCCGACCGGTGCCAGCGCCGCGCACGTGCCGGCGCGGCACGTCGCGTCGCCCACCCCGCTGACCGCGAGGGTGCCGGCGTCCGACGCCCCCATGCCCACGACGGCGACGCACACGACGTGGTCCGGGCAGCTCGTGGACGCGCCCGCGGCGGTCACGGCCAGCGGTCCCTCGCTCGTGCCCAGGGCGGTCACGGCCACGCCCGTGCCGTGGCTCGCGCCCGCGCCGCTGACCGCCCACGTCCCCCGGCTCGTGCCCTCGCCGCTGATGGCGAGCTCGCCTTGGCTGTCGCCGATGCCGGTGATGGACCAGCCGCCGCGCGAGCTGCCCTGGGCGCTGATGGCGAAGCCGTGGCCGTGGAAGTTGTTGCCGCCGGTGGCGTTGCCGTGCAGCGTGACGGCGTGGTTGTCGCTCTGCGTGTCGCCGTCCGCCGTGAACGCGGCCACGCTGCCCTGCGCGTAGCCGCGCCCCGTGACCGCGGTGCCGCCGACGCACGCGGGCACGCCGCACCACGGGTCCGCCACCGCGTCGCCGCTCCCGGTCGCAGCCAGGAGATGGCAATGCTGCGCGCCGTCCGTCGCGACGCAGCCCGGGTCCGCGCTCCCCGCGCCGAGGGCCATGCCCAGCGCCGCCAGCACGATGCAACTCGCCCGCAACCTGCCACCCCGGGGGCAAGCCGTGGGTGGGGCCTTAGCCTTACCGCCGGCCGGCGACGACGGCCTCACGCCTCGATGTCGTCGAACCATCCAAGGTGATGCTCCTCCTCGGTCAGGCTGCTTCCCTCGTGGTCGAGCGCACCGTAGGCCGCGGCGTGCTGGGCCTTGAACTGGTCGAAGCTGTCCAGGCTGTCCCAGAAGTCGATGAGCGTGTAGGTGCGCTCCGCGGCGCGGTCGCGCAGCAGGATGGTCCCATGGTAGGCCCGGCTCTCGTGGAAGAGCGCGGCCCACATGCCGCCCGGGCCGTAGAACTCCTCGAACTCCGGCTGCCGGTCGGGCTTGGCGACGAACCGCCACATGCTGGCCTGCACGTCACCACCGCAGCCCGGCGAGCTGCGTGGCCTCGTCCTTGCGCCGCACCAGGTCCACCCCTTGCAGCACGCGCAGCGCGCCCTCGTGCGCGACGTGCACCTCGCCCTCGAACAGGTGCCCGGCGCGCGCGACGTGGTCCGGGCCCCCGATGCTCACGTGCAGGTGCGTGAAGGGCTGCCCGTCGAGGAGCGCGACGTTGCCCTGCGTGCTGACGAGCTCGTACGCGCCGGGGAAGCGCTGCTGGTCGTAGCCCTTGCCGTGGTAGAAGCCCAGGACCGGGTCCTTCACCATGCCGATGCCCGCCGTGACCACGCCGGCGGTGATGCCCTGCTCCTTGCAGAACGCGCGGTACGCGTCGTGGAGCTGCCGGCCGGGCTCGAAGGCGAGGAACCACGTGTCGCCGCTACGCCTCGCGGGCATCCAGCTCCTCCAGCACCACGCCCTGGTCGAAGGTGCCGAGGCGCGCCGCGCGCTCCTTGCGCACCCGCTCCACCTCCTTCTCCAGCTTGTGCTTCTTCGCCAGCGCCATGGCCGCCTCGACGATGTCGGCGATCTCCTGCGCCACCTCCTCCTCCTCGAAGGAGGAGATGAGCTCCCCCGCCTCCTCGATGACCTTCAAGCGGAGCAGGGCGTCGAGCTCGTCGCCCTTCGCCTTGCGCGTGGTCGCCTTGCGCCCCTCGCGCGCCACGACCTCCGGGATGCGGTGCCGCACGAGCTTGCCGCCCGGGGCGAAGATGGGCTCCTCCACCTCCTCGGCGAGGCGGTCGAGCATGAGCTCCTCGGTCGCCGTCGGGACCCAGAGGAGGCGGGAGCAGCTCAGGCTGAGCATGAGGTTCACCGTGCCCTCCCGGCCGAGCGTGCGGTAGTCGCTGCGGTAGCCGAGGATGGGGATGCGGCGCGCGTAGGCGAAGCCGATCTCCCAGGCCGTGCCGCTGTCGGCGTCCACGCCGTCGAGGCAGGCGACGACGAGCTGGGCCGCGGCGAGCTTGGCCACGTTCGCCCGGAACGTGGCATGCCGCTCCTTGTCCTTGGGCACGCGCGTGGTCTCGACGAACTCCTGCTCCGCCTCGGCGGGCACGAAGGCGTCGTGGCCGTCCTTCCGCAGCCGCTCGCCGAGGATGCGGAGCCAAGCGCGCTGGGAGGGGGTGAAGATGGGACCCGCGCAATAGACGCGCATGGCCGCGCAAGGCAGCGGGGCCGCTTAAGGCCTCGCGCGTTCAGGCGAAGCTGGGGTCGAACCGGTCCTGCTGCTGCGAGGCGGATTCGACGAGGATAATCTCGGCGATGCTGGGCAGGGGGATGAGGTGCACTTCGCCCTTGTCCTCGAGGAGGACGTGCTCCGTGCTGCCCATGGCCTGCACGCCGTGGAACACGCCAGCGTCGCACACGCTCGTGAGCCGGCC
>JAIVGT010000341.1 GCA_020201485.1 Halobacteriales archaeon | reverse complement strand
GGCGTGCGATGTGGCGCAATAGGCGCAATCGTTCACCGTGCTGACGGTCGTCGCGATGGCCTCCTTGAGCGGGCGCGGCAGCGCGCCGTGGTACATCAGCGCCTGCGACCACACGTCCTCGGCCTGCGCCAGCTCGGGCCGGAGCGCGAAGGCGCGCACGATGTTGGGCACGAAGCCCCAGCGCTTCGCCGTGGCCGCGAGCAGGGGGCGCATCGGCTCGGGCGCGGTGCGCTCGTCCGGCAAGCTGAGGAAGGCCATGCGGCGGGAGGGGCGGCGCGGCTCAAGAGGTTTGGGCCGCGCTACGTCATGTTGGGAACAACGGCTTGGTGCCGCAGCGTCCGCCGCGCGAAGCTTCATGGCCGCGTTGGAGGCATCCGGGGGACGCGATGCCTGACGCGCGGGACCCGGTGTGCGGCCTGGAGTTCCCCGAGGAGCAGGCGGAGGCGCTCGGCGCCTTCGTCGTGCACCGCGCGGGGAAGAAGCACTACCTGTGCAGCAAGGCTTGCGCCGAGGAGTTCGCCCGGCGGCCTCAGTGAGGCTGCGCGTGGTAGTCCTTCATCGCAAGCAGGAGCACGTCCATGCTGAGCAGGGCGCACTTCATGCGCGCGTGGGAGATGGGCACGCCGAGCAGCTCGAAGATGTGCTCCTTCGTCGCCAGCTTCTCCAGCTCGCTGACGTGCTTGCCCTTCAGCTCCTCCGTGAGCATGCTGATGGAGCTCTGGCTGACGGCGCAGCCCTGGCCCTGGAACTTGACCTCTTTCACCCGCTGCTGCCCGTCGAGCTGCAGGAAGAGCTCGATGCTGTCGCCGCACAGCGGGTTGTTCTCCCGCGCCGTGATGTCGGGCTTCTCCAGCGTGCCGACGTTGCGCGGGTTCTGGTAGTGGTCCAGGATGTTCTCCTGGTACATGTCGTAGACCATCGGTGCACCTTCTTCATCGTGAAGCTGACCACGCCGCCCCGGATGCTCAGGTCGCGCGGGCCGTAGATGGTCAGGCTGGCGTCCTTGCCCAGCTTGTCCATGGCGTAGGCGGTGAGGTCCTGCTCGTGCTTGCGGACGTTGCCCATCCCGATGCCGTTGAGGTAGTCCACCGCCGCGCCCAGGCCGATGGCCTCGGCGATGGGCTGCGTCCCGGCCTCGAACTTGTTCGGCAGGTCGTTCCAGCGGGTGTTGAGGATCTTCACTTCCTTGATCATGTCCCCGCCGTAGTGGAACGGCTCCATCTGCTCCAGGATGCGCTCCTTGCCGTACAGGATGCCGATGCCGGTCGGGCCGAGCATCTTGTGACCGCTCACCGCGAACCAGTCGCAGTCCATGGCCTGCACGTCGACCTGCATGTGGGGCGTGCTCTGCGCCCCGTCCACCATGACCTGCGCTCCGACGGCGTGCGCCTTGTCGCTGATGGCGCGGATGTCGTTGATGGTGCCAAGGACGTTGCTCTGCTGCGTGACGGCGACGAGCTTCGTGTTCGGCGTGAGCTTGGCCTCGTAGTCGGCCAGGTCGAGCAGCCCGTCGGGCGTGACCTTGACGTAGTCCACCTCGACGCCGCGGCGCGCCAGCTGCTGCCAGGGGACGAAGTTGCTGTGGTGCTCCATGAGCGTGCTCAGCACCTTGTCGCCCGGCTTCAGGTTCAGGCCCACGGAGTAGCGCACGAGGTTGATGGCCTCCGTCGCGCCCTTCGTCCAGATGACCTCCTTCGTGCTCTTGGCGTTGATGAACTTGCGCAGCTTCTCCCGCGCGCCCTCGAAGCGCTCGGTGGCCTCGGCGCTCAGCTCGTACACGGCGCGGTGCACGTTGGCCGTGTGCTTCGTGTAGTAGGCGACCACGGCGTCCGTGACCGCCTGCGGCTTCTGCGCGGTCGCGGCGCTGTCCAGGTACACGAGGGGCTTGCCGTTGAAGGTGCGGGCCAGCGTGGGGAAGTCCTTCTTGATCTCCACCCAGCGCGCGGGCGTGATGGTGCTCGCCATGCTCACGCCTCCATGGGGGCACGCTCTACTTGGCTCTTGTCGCTCATGCGGGCAGCTCCACGACGACGCGCCCATCCTGGACGCGCACCGGAAACACCGGCAGTGGCTCCTCCGCGGGCGGGCTGAGGGCCTCCCCGGTCCGGGTGTCGAACTCGCTGAAATGCAGGGGGCACATGACGCGCCCCTCGCGCAGGAAGCCGTTGTCCAGCTCCGCGTAGGCATGGCTGCAGATGCCGCCGAAGGCGCGCAGCTCGCCGTCCACGTTCGCCACGCACACGCGCTCGAACACCGGGGCCTCGACGCCCTTGAGCGTGCCCGGCGGGAGCTCGCGCAGCGCGCACACGTCGAGCTGGAGCGAGCCTTCCGCGCTCATGCCCACGTCGCCCCGATGCTCTCCTGCACCCGCTCCGCGAGCCCATCGCCCAGCCGCTGCAGGAGCGGCCCGAGGAAGCCGAGGACGATGGCCTTGCGCGCCTCGGCCTCGCTCAGGCCGCGCGTCTCCAGGTAGAAGAGCTGCATCTCGTCGATCTGCGCCACGGTCGCGGCGTGCTTGGCCCGCTTGATCTCGCGGTTCACGATCTCCAGGCTGGGGATGGCGATGCAGCGCGCCTGCCGGCTCAGGAGCATGGCGTGCTGCTGCAGGTAGGAGTCGCTGTCCTTGCCGGACTGCTGCAGGCTGATGACACCCTTCAGGTTGGCGCGCGCGCTGTCGCGGAGCACGGCCTTGCTCGTGGCGTCGCTCGTGCTCTCCGGCGCGGCGTGCGCGATGTTCGTCGTCAGGTCGAAGCGCTGCTGGCGCTGGCCGAACACGACCTCGCTGAGCTGGGTCCTGCTCCCCCGCCCGGCCAGGGCGATGTCGGTGCGCGCCTTGACCAGGGCTCCACCGGTGAAGGCGTGGTGCGTCTCGAACACGCCTTGCTCGCCGACGCGCGCCGCCGTGGTCAGGAGCGTGCTCTGCCGCTCGCCCGCCGTGTCCACCCCGAGGAGGCGCAGCTCCGCGCCATCGCCGACGAAGCACTCCGTGGTCAGGCCGAGCACGCCCTGCGCGTCGCCCGCCGTCTCGAGGAGCACGGTGGCACGCGCCCCGGGCTCGAGGACGATGACGTTGCGCGCGAAGGCAGCGCCGCTCGGGGGCAGCGTGTCGTACCGGATGACGAACGGCTGCTCGACGTGCGCGCCCCGCGGGATGTGCAGGACCGCGCCGCCGCCGAACAGGGCGCGCACGAGGTTGCTGTACTTGTCGTGGGCGAAGCCGTCGAGCTGGTTCGTGGCTGCCTCGCGCACCCCGCCCAGGTCGGAGTCCGCCGCGCCCCGCTGGCCGCCGGGCACGGTGAGCGTGGGCTGGATGTCGCCGGGCTGCAGGCGCTCCACGCCCTTCGGCAGCTCGACGTGGCGCGTGAACAGCGGGTTGCTCTCCACCGCCAGGCTGGCGTAGCGCTGCAGCGCGGCGAGCCGGTCCTCCAGCAGCCAAGCGGGCTCCTTCCGGGCCTCGCTGCGCTGGCGGACCATGTCGGGGGTGAAGTTCGTGGGTGCCTGGCTCATCATGCGCTCAGCCCACCGAGCCTTCCATCTCCAGCTTGATGAGGCGGTTAAACTCGACCGCGTACTCCATGGGGAGCTCCTTCGTGAAGATCTCCAGGAAGCCGAGGACGACGAGGTTCATGGCGTCGTTCTCGCTCAGGCCGCGGCTCATGAGGTAGAACAGCTCGTTCTCCCCGACCTTGCCCACCGTCGCCTCGTGCGTGATGACGGCGTCGTCCTCCTCGATCTCCATGTACGGGTAGGTGTCGGAGCGCGCCTCGTTGTCGAGCATGAGGGCGTCGCAGCGCACGTTGCTCCGGACCCCGGTCGCGCCCTTCGCCACCTTGAGCAGGCCGCGGTAGGTCGTCCTGCCCGTGCCGCGGGAGATGGACTTGCTCGTGATGCGGCTCTGCGTGTTCGGGGCGAGGTGCACCGCCTTGGCCCCCGTGTCCTGGTGCTGGCCGTTGCCGCCGAACGCCACGCTCAGGATCTCGCACTTGGCGTTCTCGCCCGTCAGGTACACGCTCGGGTACTTCATCGTCAGCTTCGAGCCGATGTTGGCGTCCAGCCACTCCACGGTGCTGTCCTTGTGCGCGTGCGCGCGCTTCGTCACGAGGTTGTACACGTCGTTGCTCCAGTTCTGGAGCGTGGTGTAGCGCACCTTCGCGCCCTCGCACGCCACCACCTCGACCACGGCGCTGTGCAGGCTCTCGGTGCTGTACACGGGCGCCGTGCAGCCCTCGATGTAGTGGACCTTGCTCCCCTTGTCGGCGATGATGAGGGTGCGCT
>JAIVGT010000340.1 GCA_020201485.1 Halobacteriales archaeon | reverse complement strand
TTGCAGGCGGAGCAGGAGAGGCCGACGGCGGCATCGTATCGGTCGGCTCCGCCCGCGTCGAGCAGGAGGCCGACGCCCAGCGAGCCGCCGCCGTTGGCGCCGCGTGAATCGGCGACGTAGTGGTCGTCCCCCCCACCATCGACGCGGACGCCCGCGCCCGTGCTGCCGCCCCCGGTGACGCCGCAGGAGCCTGGGCTCGCTGCATTCCCGTAGTGGTCCGCGCCGCCTCCCAGGTCGAGGAGGCCCGCAGCCTGAGCGCCGGGCCCGGTCGTGCATGTCCCGCCGATGTTGTTGCCTCCGGCGTTGTTGTTGTAGGTGTCATCGCCGCCGGAGTCAAGTACGAGGACAAACGACTCGTTGGCAGCGAAGGTGTCGGAGTCGGTCGCGAGGTCGATGCTGAAGGCTGGTGGCACGCTCAGCGTCGCGCTGTGGCTTTGCGGCGCCGCGAGGTGTTGGAGCGCCTCCGCGAGCGGCGGGATAGTGGCGAGGAAAACGGAGCGCGCGGCGAGGATGGAGGCAGCGTCGAAGCCGAGGTGGAGGCCGTCGAACGGCAGTGGCTCGGCGAATCCGCGCGCTGCGAAGTCCACCGCTGGCGGCGTGTACTCGGCGAAGGCGGCGCGGCTGGTGTCCTCGAGGGCCAGGAAGGCGGCCACGAAGGTGGTCAGAGCGTTCCGCGCCTCGGCGGGCAGGGCGTCGAGGGCTTGCAGCGCGTCAGCCTGATCGGGTCCGAGGGTGGCGCCGTGGCGGGCGGCCAACTCCCGCAAGGCGGGGACGGGACCGTCGAAGCGGGCCACAGCCACGGGATGCGAATGAGTGCCGAGCGTCTCCTGTTGGAACCGGCTCGCCGCGACGGCGAGGTCGATGGTCTGCCGGAGCGGCGTGGCGGCGGGCCCGTTGAGGATGCCGAGCAGCGTGCGCGCCGCCGCGAGGTTGTGGAGCTGTTGCAGCAGCCCCTCGGCGGGCCCGTCGCCGGCCGCGAGCCGGGCCTGGAGGATACCCTCCGTGGCCGCGAAGGGATCGGTGGGAACGGAGGACGAGGAAACGGTGAGGGCAGGAGAGGCGAAGGAGGCTGCCAGGAGGAGGGCGAGCGCAGGGCTGGAGGCCGCCACCATGCGGGAGCGAACCGGCGGTCGCGTTATGGGGTTGCCCTTTGCAACGGACGTCCAGGGCCTCAAGCGGGGTACACAGTCGCCGCCCCGCAGCCACGGCACATTTTCCGGGGCTTCAAGTTGAACTGCCCGCATCCGCACCGCGCCCCCACCGGGCAGCCGCCCTCGTAGTCCTGCGGCTTGGTGGTCTTGCGCAGCACCCAGGGCGCGACGGCGAGGCCGAGCAGGAGGACGCCGAGCATCACGAGGAAGGTGCCCATGCCGAGGCGGGGGCCGGTGGCCATGCCGGCGGCGCCGGGGAGGCGGCCCGCGAGCAGCAGGGCGCCGAGGGCGAGGCTGAGGGCGGACGCGAGGGTGCGGCCCCACTTCACGGCGG
Organism: Halobacteriales archaeon; assembly: GCA_020201485.1. Taxonomy (GTDB): domain Archaea; phylum Thermoplasmatota; class SW-10-69-26; order JACQPN01; family JAIVGT01; genus JAIVGT01. The sequence continues at coordinate 1,891 of JAIVGT010000340.1, read as the reverse complement.
CGCCGAGGCGGGGGCGCTTGTAAGGGTGGCGGCGGTGGCGGCTTGACCCGTCAATCGGCGGAGGCGCCAACGGTCACTCAAGCCTTCTATCCACAAACCTTGGAAGGCCGGTCCCGCAGGCTCCGCCTCCTGGGCCCCTCCTGGAGGCGTCCGGCATGGGGGAGGGTGAAAAGCCTGAAAGCGCCAGGGCCGGGTGGAAGAGCAGGGCATGAAGGTCGCCATCTTCACGGATTCGTGGTTCCCCCGCGTGGATGGCCTGACCACCAGCGTGCAGGGCATCAAGGCGGCGCTGGAGCGGCGCGGCCACGAGTTCCACGTCTTCGCCTCCGGCCCGAGGTGGGAGCGCAGCGCCGACGTCACCCGCTACAAGGGGGTCCCGTTCTGGGGCTACCCCGACTTCCACGTCGCGCTGCGGCCCGGCAGGCACGACGCCGCCCGCATCCTGCGCGACGAGGGCTTCGACCTGGTGCACATCCAGAGCCCCTTCATGGTGGGCCTGTGGGGCCTGCTGGGGGCCCGCAAGGCGGGGCTGCCGGCCATCACGAGCTACCACACCTACATCCCCGACCTGGTGCCCTACGTGGTCCCGCCGGGGTTCCGCACCGTCAGCCGCCGCGTCGTGTGGCGCAGCACCTCCTGGTTCCTGCGCCGCAGCGACCTGGTGCTGGCGCCGAGCCCGAGCTGCGCCGCCGAGCTGCTGGCGCACTGCGGCGAGCTGCCGCCGATGCAGGTCCACCCCAACGGCGTCGACACGCAGCGCTTCCACCCCCGCGAGCGCAGCGCCGCCATGCGGGTCCGCCTCAGCCCCCGCGGCGGCCCCGTCGTGGTGTCGGTCGGCCGGCTGGCGCGCGAGAAGGACGTGCCGTTCCTGGTGGACGCGCTCGCCCTGGCGCGGCAGCAGGTGCCCGGCCTCCACCTCGCCGTCGGCGGCAAGGGCCCCGAGCTGGGGCGCATCCAGGAGCGGGTGCGCAAGCGCGGCCTGGAGCGCGCCGTGTCGTTCCTCGGCTTCATCCCGGACGCCGACCTCGCCAGCGTCTACGCCTCCGCTGACGCCTTCGCCTCCGCGAGCCAGTTCGAGACGCAGGGCATGACCGCCGTCGAGGCGATGGCGTGCGGCACCCCCGTCGCCGCCGTCCACGCGCGCGGCCTGGCCGACTACGTCCTGGGCGGCAGGACCGGGACGCTGTGGGCGCCCAACGACGTCGAGGAGGCCGCCTGGGCCATGGTCGAGGCCGTCAACGCGCCCCCGGCCGTCCGCCAGGCCGCGCGGCGCCACGCCGAGGTGTTCAGCCTGGAGCGCTCCACGGACCAGCTGGAGCACCTCTACCGCCGGGCCATCGGCGCGGAGCAGGAGGTCCGGCCATCCATCTTGTCCAGGTGAACCCGTTCTTCTTCCCGCGCCTGGGAGGCATCGAGCGGCGCATCTACCATCTTGGCCGCGAGCTGGCGTCAAGGGGCCACAGGGTCACCGTGCTCACCGGCGGCGCGCGGGCGCGGCCGGGGGAGGCGCCGGGCCCGGTGCGCGAGCGGATGGGCAACCTCGACGTGGTGCGGCTGCCGACGCGCGCCCTCCCCGTCAAGTGGGACCCGCCCGTCGAGCGCGCCCGCGGCGTCGCGGAGGCGCTGGAAGTGCTGGACCCCGACCTCATCGACTTCCACTACCGCTGGGCCCCCGAGTGGACGCGCGCCGTGGAGCGCTCCGGGGCGCCCTGGGTCTTCACCTGGCACAACCAGTTCGGCGAGGGCTCCGGCCTGCTGCGCCCGCTGTCGCTCCTCAACGACGCCGGCTACCGGCGCCGCGTGCAGGCCGGGGCGCGCTCCATCGTCTGCGTGAGCGGCCACATCCGCCGCGAGCTGGAGGGCCGCCGCTTCGCCCCCGACCGGCTCGAGG
>JAIVGT010000339.1 GCA_020201485.1 Halobacteriales archaeon | reverse complement strand
GCCTGTTTCTGGACCGGGGCCGCGCTGGCTCCGACGATGGCGACGTCCCTCATGCCTGTGCCTCCCTGCGCCCGTGCGCCACTCCCCTCGGGGACGGCCCCGAGTCGCCTGCCTCGTGAGGCGATTGCGGTTCCCGCACTGCGCGGGCTGTTACTCTCTGGTCCTAGTATTTGATGAATTTCCTCCACGGTTAGTACAAGGCACTCCTGACGGGGGTGACACCAGATACAAAGTGGGACGCGAGATGCCGAGCGTCTCGTTAGATACAGCGTCGCGAACGGCAATTCCGAGGGCAGCGTCGGCGCGTCGATGGTGCGTTCGTCACGAGCATTCTTCCAGGTGCGGGGCCCCGATGCTCACGGCGATGAGCCCGCGGCTGCGTCGCGTGCCGATGCATGCGCCCGGTGGGATTCGAACCCACGACCAACCCGTTATAAGCAGGCTGCGCTACCGACTGCGCCACGGGCGCGGAGGCTGAGGCGGGGCCTCATATCCGGCTGCCCGGGCGGGGGAGCACGGACGCCTCATCGCGCGCCGAGTGCAAGAACCTTGTCGCCCCCGGTGCACGCTCGCTGCCGTCGAGCAGCGCGGCCTTTCATCGGCCGGCGCGCCCGGCGAAAGCAGATGGGCCCGGTCCGCGTTCGCCGCCCCGTGGCCGAGGAGGACCCGCGGCGCAACCCCGCCCCGCTCGCCGACGTGCCGCGCCTGGTCGCGGAGGGCGCGGCGCGCTACAACGCGGGCGACTTCTGGCACGCGCACGAGACGTGGGAGCAGGCCTGGCACAGCCTGCGCGCGGCCGGGATGCAGGACCGGGCCGACCTCGTCCAGGCGCTCGTCTGGGTCACGGCGGCGTTCGAGAACCAGCGCCGCGGCAAGCCGGGCGGGGCGCGGCGGCAGCTGACGAAGGCCTTGCCCCGCCTGCGCGCGCACGCCGCGCACGCGTCCGCCCTCGGCGTGCTGGCGCTGCCGGAGTTCACCGCCCAGGTGGAGGGAGCGCTCGCGGAGGTGCCGAGCGCAGCCGCGCCCCGGCTCCTCATCGCCGGCGCGTGAGCAGGAGCGCGGCCAGGCCGATGCCGGCGAGGAGCGGCAACGCCTCGAATCCGGGCGTGGCGCTCGTCGGCGCGCCCGTCGCGCTCAGCGGCAGGCCACGCGCCATGGGCAGCGCGCTCCCCGCCGCGACCTTGAGCGGCACGTCGAGCGGACCGAGGCCGGGCCCGAAGTAGGCCGGCGTGGGGCGCGCCTCGAGGCTGAACGGGGCGAGGCGCAGGATGTACTCGCCCGCGCTCGGGAAGGTGAGGTTGAAGGCGAACTTGCCGTCGTCGTGCGTGTGCAGCTTCGTGGCGACGATGGGGGCGGCGTGCGCGTCCTTGGGGAGGACCTGCAGGTCGACCTCGCTGTGCGCGAACGGCATGCCGGCCAGGTCGTGCGCGAAGAGCACGCCTTGGACCGGGGCACCGCTCGTCACCTGGTCCAGCCCGTCCACGTCCACGACCTGCGGCCCGGCGCTCAAGGCCTCGATCGGCGGGAGGACCGTGAACACCTCGGTCGCGTTGCCCTTCCACGCGCCTTGCTGCGCCTTCACATCGAGGTGATACTGCCCCGGGGCCTGCGGTCCGACGACGAGCTCCAGGATGCCGTCGTACTCGTGCAGCGACTCGCTGCGGAACAGCTCGCGGCCGAGCGCATCGGTGAGCGTGGCCTGGAAGTTCACGTGCTGCACGGCCTGCATCGTCGCCGGGTCCACGACGAGCGTGCTCAGGCGCGCCTGGCTGAACGGCCCGACGCTCGTGTACGGGTCGAACGTGCTCATCACCACGAACGGTCCGCCCTGGCTGCCGCCCATCGTGACGTCGTTCATCATGCTGTCCGGTGCCTCGAGGGTGGGCATGACGGGCGCGCCGGGGAGCGCGGGCGCGACCTGCACCGTCTTCGTCGTCGTGAACGCGGCGAAGACCGGCGCGGTGGGCGTCGGGTAGGCGTTGTAGGCCAGGATGCTCACCGTGTGCGCGCCCTCCGTGGGGAAGGCGTAGCGCAGCGCCTGCGGTCCCTGGTGGCCGTGCGTGTGGATGCGGAACTCCAGCGCGCCGGCCTTGCGCACCTCGAACAGCGCGTCGGTGTGCGCCATGGGCTGGCCCTGCGCGTCGGTGATGGCGTAGGCGATGTCGACGGGCGCGCCGGCGTCCGCGGCTTCGGGCAGCGTGAGCTTCAGCGATGCCGGCTGCGGCGCTGCGTCCACGACGTACCCGGCGAAGCTGCCCGTGACCTCGCCCTCCGAGCCCTCGGTCGTGGCCGTCACGTTGTACGCTCCGGGCACGGGGAACACGAGGTCGAAGCCGTTCACGCCGTCGTAGTCGTGGCCGGAGTCGCCGGTCGTCTCCCAGAGGAGCGCGCCGTTCTCCCGCACGGCGATGCGCATGTTGTGGTGGAACTGCGGCGTGCCGTCCGCGCCAAAGAGCACCGCCGCGAAGTGCGCGACGTTGCCGACCACGGCGCGGCCGTCGGGGGCGCTGTCGTGCGCGATGACGACCATGGCCTGGCCGGTGCCGTGCTGGTGCTGCGCGAGCGCGGCCGGGGCGGCGAGGAGGAGCCGCAGGGAGGCGACGGCGAGGAGCGCGCGCATCGTCCGCCCGACCGCGCGGCTGCTTAAGAGCCTTCTTGTCGCGGCTTGGTCGCGTTCCCCCTGTGCGCCCGTTGCGACGAGCCTGCGGCGAGGCGCGATCAGGCGCCCGGCTTCGGGCCGAGGGTGAAGACGATGGTCTTCAGCTCCGTCATCTCGTCGATGCTGTAGCCGATGCCTTCCCGGCCCATGCCGCTCTCGCGCTGCCCGCCGAAGGGGAAGTGGCCCACGCCGTGCTTCGGGAGGTCGTTGATGGTGACCTCGCCGCACTGCAGCTTCTTCGCCGCGCGCCACATCCGCCCGAAGTCGCGCGTGAACACGCAGGAGTCTAGGCCGAACGGCGTGGCGTTGGCGAGCTGCAGGGCGTGGTCCTCGTCGCGCGCCTCCAGTACGGGAATGACCGGTCCGAAGGTCTCCTCGCGCGCGATGCGCACGTCGGGCTGCACGCCCGCGAGGAGCGTGGGCTCGAGGACGCGGCCGTGGCGCGTGTTGCCGGTGAGGGCGCGCGCGCCGTGCGTGAGCGCGTCGCGCACCAAGCCCTGCACGCGGTCCGCGGCGCTGTCGCTGATGACCGGCCCGACCTTCGTCTCCGCCTTGCGCGGGTCGCCGGCTTTCCAGGCCTGCGCCGCCTTCGTCGCGTGCTCCAGGAACTCGTCGAGGACGTTCTCCTGCACGACCACGGCGCTCACCGCGTCGCAGCGTTGCCCGGCGTTCTTGCACGCCCCTTCGACGCTCTTCGCCGCGGCCATGGGCACGTCCGCATCGTCCAGGAC
>JAIVGT010000338.1 GCA_020201485.1 Halobacteriales archaeon | reverse complement strand
GGTAGGGGATGATACTCGTGGCGATACCGAGGATGACCATGGCGTCGATCTCGACGTGCGTGTGGTCGTGGACCGTGGCCTTGGGCTCGATGGCGATGAAGGTGTTCTCCTCCTCCTCCGCGTCGAGGTACTCGACCACGCCCTCGCGGATGAGGTCGCTCCAGCTCAGCTTGCCCTCGCGCACGAGGCGGATGTGCTCCTCGCCCACGGCGGGCCTTCCGTCGCGCACGACGACGAGCGGGCGGCGGGCGCGGCCCGCGTCGCAGTTGATGTACACGTCGCCCGTCTTCTCGTCGAAGCGGACGTTGACCTCCGTGCTGAGCAGGCCCTGGCGGCGGCGCGCCCGGAGCTTGTCCACGAGGTCGCGGGGGTTCTTGTGGATGCCCGCGAGGTCGCCGTTCACGTACACCTTGCCGCCTTCGAGCGGGGCGCCGGGCGGCGGGGGCGGCGGAGCCTGGCTGAAGCCCTGCGGGCCCATCATCGTGGCACACCTCCCGGGGTGACGGGGGCAGCGGGCGCAGGCGCGGGGACGGGCGTGGGCGGCCGGGCGTGGATCTCCTGCACGCCGAGGTCGCGGACGACTTGGATGATCTCGCGCTCGTCGTAGCCCTCGCTGATCTCCATGAGCAACGCCATGTTCTTCACGAGGCCGCAGTTCGGGCCTTCCGGGGTCTCGTTCGGGCACAGCCGGCCCCACTGGGTCGGGTGCAGGTCGCGCGCCTCGAAGTGCGGCTGGCTGCGCGTGAGGGGCGAGATGACGCGGCGCAGGTGGCTGAGCGCGGCCATGTTGCACGTGCGGTCGAGGAGCTGGGACACGCCCGCACGCCCGCCGACCCAGTTCCCCGTGGCGAGGGCGTGCAGCAGGCGCTGGCTGAGCACGTCGCTGCGCACCGCGGTGCTCACCTTCAGCTCGCGGTTGCGGCTGTGCGCGCGCTCCAGCTGGTACTTCAGGTCCTTGATGAGGCCGGTGAAGGCGACGCGGAACAGGTCCTCCATGAGGTCCCCGGCCAGCTTCAGCCGCTTGTTCGCGTAGTGGTCCTTGTCGTCCTCGCTGACGATGCCGAGGGCGAGCTCGAGCACGCTGCGCGACATGCGCCCGAGGAAGACGGCCTTCTTCATGCGGTCGTCCGGGTCGTTGCCCAGGTGGGGCAAGAGCGACCGGTCCATGAGTGCCTCGACGCGCTTGATGCGGTACTCCTTCGCCTGGCCGCCGGCGAGCTTCTTGCCGAGGTAGGCGATGGCCTCGTCCCGGTTCGTGACGCCGAACTCGTTGACCGTGTCCTCCATGTTGGCGAGGACGAACGGGAGCATCTCCTGCTCCGTGACGATGGCGTCGACGATCTCCTGGTCCACCTCCATGCCCAGGGCCTTCATCAGCACCATGAGCGGGATCTGGCCGCTCGCGGCCGGCACGCTGACCATCATCGTGCCGTCCTTCTTCTTCTCGACGATGATGAGCGCGCGGTAGCCTTCGCGCTGCGAGAACACCTTCGCGACCTCGACCTCGCGGCCGTAGCGCTTGTTGTACTCGACGAGGACGCGGTTGGGCGCGAGGTCCTCCATCGTGACCAGGACGCGCTCCGTGCCGTTGATGACGAAGTAGCCGCCCGGGTCGAGCGGGTCCTCCTGCAGCTCGGCCAGCCGTTCCAGGTACTCCTGGTGCGTCAGGGTCGTGCCCTCGTAGCGCTCCAGGTTCGACTTCGTGATGTTGCACTTGCTGGACTTGGTCATCACCGGCATGTCGCCGATGCGCACCTCCTCCGGCTCGTGCTCCACGCCCTCGATGATGGGGATGAACTCCAGGTACATCGGGGCCTCGTAGGTGAGGTTGCGCAGGCGGGCCTCCATGGGCGTGAGCAGGCGCGTGCTGCCGTCCGCCTCCTTCACGATGGGGTTGCCGACGCGGATCTTGCCGAGCTTCACCTCGTAGCCCTCGATGTCGGTGCGGATGACGCCGCGCTCCGCCTCCTCGTCGCCGACGCGGATGTTGTCGATGATGAACTGGAGCCGGTGGTCCACGAAGTCGTTGAAGGACTTGACGTGGTGCTCGCTGATGGAGTGCTCGCGGAAATGGCTCTCGATGAGCGCGCGCATGAAGATTCAACCCTCCACGACGAGACGGAACGCAACAGCCTCGCCGGCGGTGGGGCTCTTGCGCTTGATGCGGACGATCTGGCCCGGCTTGGCCGCGATGGCCTTGCACACCGGGTCGCTCTGCATGATCTTCGGCAGCTGCTCGGGGAAGATGTTGTACCGCTCGAGCACCTTCTTGGTCTCGGACTCGCTCAGGACGTCGTGGCGCGGCACGAGTTCGTGCTTCATGACGTCGAACTTCTTGGGCACGACCTTCCCTCCTTGGCTGCTGCGACCTGCCGCGCTTGCGCGCGGCGCACGGGCTTGGTGGGATTCGAACCCACGACCAACCGGTTAAAAGCCGGATGCTCTACCGAGCTGAGCTACAAGCCCAATCTCGATGGCCATCGCTCATTTGCGGAAGGCCTCTGAGCGTCCGGCAATGCTCACGCGACTCCCCGGGGAATGGACGACGGCGTTCGGCGCGGTTGGCTCGTGGACTCGGAACCTGGCAGGCTCCGTGGCGGTGCGGCGGCCTACATACGAGGCCCTGTATTTGAAGGCTTGCGGGGGCAGCTTATGAAGGCATCGTTCGACGTGGGCGGGCTCGCCAAACCTGCGCCAACGGGGGCCGGCGGACGCAACCTACAAATCGGGGAGCGGCCTTCCGCGGCGCGGTGCCTTCCGTGCCCGTGACCTCGCTGCGCCTCACCGAGACCTGCAGCTCCTGTGGTGTGCGGCTGCTCGGCAAGGGCTCGGCGACCTTCGCATGCCCGTCGTGCGGCGCGGGGAAGCTGGGCCGTTGCGCGCAGTGCCGCGACCAGAGCGTGACCTACACCTGCGCCGAGTGCGGCTTCCAGGGGCCCTGACCATGGGTACGGTCGTGGCGAACATCCGGGTCAGTCCGGAGAGCCCCGAGGTCAACCTCGCGGAGCTGAAGCAGCTCATCACGAAGGCCATCCCGCCGGGCGTGACGCTGAAGAACATCAGCGAGAAGCCCATCGCCTTCGGCCTGAAGGCGCTGAACGTCCAGATCACGATGCCCGACGGCATGGGCGGCACGGACCGGGTCGAGGAAGCCCTGGCGAAGCTGCCCCACATCCAGAGCGTCGAGACGACCGACGTCGGCCTCCTCTGAGATAGGCTTAAATAGCTAAGCCGGCCACGGCGGCTGTCTCGTAGAGTGGGATTGCTGCGCGCCTTCGGGCGTTCGGCCTGTTCTTCGGACCTTGAAGCGAGCCCGGGCTCCGCGGCTGTCTCGTAGAGTGTCCATGCCGCTCGGCAGCGGCGTTCTTCGAGTTCTTCTCCCGGCCGTGGGGCTGTCTCGTAGAGTGGGATTGC
>JAIVGT010000141.1 GCA_020201485.1 Halobacteriales archaeon | reverse complement strand
GCCACAAGCTGGGCGCGGACGCCGTCGCGCACGCCGCTGGCGCGGACGCGCAGCCCAGCCTGGGAAGCGCGCTCGCCAAGGCCTTGCCCAAGTCGAGGCTCGCGCGCGCCGGGCAGCTCGTCGGCGACGGGGGAAGCACCGCGCCCCTCCTCGGCCTGGCCGCGGGCCTCGAAGCCGCGCGCGCCGGCGAATCGCTCGTCCTGGCGCACGCCGGGGCCGGCCGCGCCATCGCGCTCGCCTGGGAGTGCGAGGCCAAGCCGGCCGGGCACACCCTCGCCGCGGAGCTGGCGGAGCACGTCGAGGACCTGGACGCGGCGCGCACCCTGCGCCTGCGCGGCGCGCTCGGCCCGAGCAGCGACGTGTCGCAGGGCGCGGCCATCTCCCGCGCGTCCTGGCTCGAATCCCTGCCCGCGCGCCTGCGCTTCGAGGGCCAGCGCTGCGCCTCCGGGCACGTGCAGTTCCCGCCCCGCGCCGCGTGCGCGCAGTGTGGCAGCCCGCAGCTCGCCCCGCACCGCCTGCAAGGCACGGGCGAGGTGCACAGCGTCACGACGATCGGCCGGGGCAGCGCGCCGGCGGAGTTCGCCGAGCAGCAGCGGCGCATGGGCAGCTACGACGTCGCCATCGTCCAGCTCGCCGAGGGTCCGCGCGTCGCCGCCATGCTCACCGGGCCTGCTGGCCAGGCGCGCATCGGGGACGCGGTGGAGCTGGTGGTGCGCAAGCTCTACACCCAGGACGGCGCGCCGCGCTACGGCTTCAAGGCGCGGGGTGCTTCTCCAGGCCCAGGGGCACAGGGGCCATCGGCATCGGAGCCCCGCGCAGGGCCTGGCGCACGGTGAGGGGCGTGACCTTCACCACGCCGGGCCGGCCGCGCAGCTCCTGCGCGATGTCGGCGACGCGGCCGTCCGCGGCGCACACGAGGAGCGTCGCGTCGTACTCGCCATCGCACGCATAGGCCCCGGCCACGTCCGGGGTCTCGGGCACCAAGACCTCGAGCACGCGCAGGTCGCTCAGCTTCAGGAGGAGGAGGTGCAGGACCGGCCGGCCGAGGTAGGCCGGGTCCACGACCATGACGAACTCGCGGATGACCCCCGCCTGCTGCAGCCGGCGGATGCGGCAGCGCACGGCGTTGTCCGTGAGCTTCACGTGCCGCGCGATGTGGGACACCGGGGAGCGGGGGTTGGCCTGGAGGAGGTGCAGGATCCGCAGGTCGGTGTCATCGACGCGACGCAAGCCCGGTCCCGCTCGCTCGTCAGTGAGTTTTCGCACAAGAACGTTGTCAACCGTCAGGTTGCGGAGGTGGCAAACGCTTGCAGAATCCGCAACGGCTTCGGCAGGTCGCCCTCCCAGGCGAAACGTCCGGACGAGGTGGCAACCCGACCTGGCAAGGCCGCCGGGTCGCCGGGCTCACATGCGGCACGTGACGCGCTTGCCGGCGCTGATGGCGTCGAGCACGTCCTCGCCCAGGTCGGTGTCGCGGCTGATCTTGACCTCCCCCTTCCGCCCCACGGTCGCCGTGAACAGCTGCGTGCCGTCGATGCACACGTCCACGTTCTGCCCGGCGAAGTCCGGCTCGAGGATGAGCACGATGTTCTGCTTCGTCTTGCGCACCTCGGGCGTGAGCTCGGCGTAGCGCTTCGCCTGCTCCGTGCTGCGCTGGCCCTTGCTGATGCGCGTCTGCATCGGGCGCACGTCGAGCTTCACCCCCAGCTCGCGCTCGATGTTCTGCACGTTGCGCCCGGCCTTGCCGATGAGGCGGGGCACCTCCCACTCCTCGACGAACACCGTGGCGTTCTGCTCCCCGGTCATCTCCACCTGCACGTCGCCCTCCACGTGCCGGCGCAGCTGGGTCAGCAACGCCCCTTCGGCGAGCCGGCTCTTCGCGCCCTGCTCCTTCTGCACCTTGGCGATGGGCATGACCACGATCTGCTCGCCGTACGTGTACAGCTCGTACACCGCCTTGTGCGTGGTGAAGTCGCGCACCTCGATGACGGGCCGCGCCAGGTCCGCCTCCATCATGCCCGCCGGGACCTTCACGGTCAGGGCCAGCTCCAGGACCTCCTTGATGCGGCCCTTCTCGATGTGGATGATGGTGTCCACGACCTGCGGGATCATGCCCAGCTCCACGCGGCCGATGAGGCGCTGCACGGCGTCGATGGCCCGGTTGGCGTGCGTGACCCCGAGCAGGCCCACGCCGGCGAGGCGCATGTCGGCGAAGATGCGGAAGTCCTCCGTCTTGCGCACCTCGTCGTACACGACGAAGTCCGGGCGGACGAGGAGGAGGATGTCGCTCGTCAGCTCCATGCTCCCTTCGAGGGGCGCGTACTGCGTGACCGATTCCGGGACCTGCAGGTCGCGCGGGCTCTCCATGGTCTTGACGATGGTGCCCAGGCCCTGCAGGTGCTCCGCGACCGCCTGCGCGAACGTGCTCTTGCCGCTGCCCGGCGGGCCGCTGATGAACGTGCCCCGGGCGTGGTCGCGGATGCGGCTGCGCAGCTCCTCGGCCAGGTCGTAGTCGTCGAGGCTGAGGTGGGCCACCGGCCGCACGGCGGTGATCTCCATGCCGTCGCTGAACGGCGGGCGGGCGATGGCGACGCGCAGCTCCGCGAGCTGGACCACGGTCGCCCCGTGGCGCTCGATCTCGACGAAGCTGTGCGCGTCGCGCCGCGCCGCCTCGACGATCTCCCGCGCGATCTTGTTCATCTGCTTCTCCGTGAGCAATTCCTCGCTCAGCGTCACGAGGCGCAGGTCGCCCGGCGTGCCCTTCTTCGCCTGGGGCGTGCAGTTGAACTTCAGGTGCACGCTCATCGTGCGCTCGTCGAAGAACTTCCAGATGTCGAGGTCGCGCACCTCCTTCGCCGTCTCCTCCCTCTTCACCTCGGGCTTGAGGTACATCACCGGGATGGCCAGGCTGCGCGCGACGTGGCTCTGCACGCTGTCGCTCGTGACCAGGGTGCCCTGGTGCTCGCGCGCCGCCTGCCGGATGAGGGCGTCGATCTCCCCGCCGCCGGCGAGCTGGATGTGCTCCAACCCTGGACGCTGGCCGACGAACTCGATGCTCAGCCCGGCCGCTTCCTTGAGCTGCTGCAGCTTCACGATCTCGTTGAGCCCGGTGTAGCCCGTGTCCCGGCCCTGGTTGGCCTGGAACTCCAGTTCGGCGATGACCGCCTCGTGGATGACGATGCGCGCCTGCGCGATCTCGTTGCGCTGCACCATCATGCTCAGCCGGCCGTCCACGATGACGCTCGTGTCCGGGACGAAGACGGGGCGCTCCTCGCCTGGGTCGGCCTTGCGGGGGCTCATCGGGCGCGCAGCGATGGGCCCGGCCTTCAGGGTTTGGGTCCCGCAGCGCGTGGAACCTCAGAAGGCGTGCGCGGTCGCGAGGACCATGAGCAGGACGGTGAGCCAGCCCATGGCCAGGTTCACCATGCTGAACCG
>JAIVGT010000337.1 GCA_020201485.1 Halobacteriales archaeon | reverse complement strand
CGCTGACCGGGCAGCGCGGGTGGAACCTGCAGCCGGCCGGGGGGTGCGCCGCGTCCGGCACCTCGCCGCGCAACGCGCGGGCCGCGCCGCGGCGCGCGGGGTCGGGCTGGGGGATGGCGTCGATCAGGGCGCGCGTGTACGGGTGCTGGGGCGCGTCGAACACGGCGCGCGCCGGGCCCTGCTCCACGACCTGGCCCAGGTACATGATGGCGACGCGGTCGCACAGGAAGCGCGCGGTCGCGAGGTCGTGCGTGATGAACAGCAGGGTGAGGTCGTGCCGCTGCTTCAGCTTCAGGAGCAGCTCCAGGACGCGCGCCCGCACGCCCATGTCGAGCATGCTCACCGGCTCGTCGAGGACGAGGAAGCGCGGCTCCAGGACCAGGGTGCGCGCGAGCACGACGCGCTGCTGCTGCCCGCCGCTCAGCTCGCTCGGGTGCCGCGCCATGAGGTCGCTGCTCAGGCCGACCTCCTCCAAGGCGCGCGCCGCCGCGTCGCGCTCCCCGCCCCGGGCCAGGCCGTGGATGCGCAGGGCGTCCACGACCGCCTCGCCCACCGTCATCGCCGGGTTCAGCGCGGCGTGCGCGTCCTGGAACACGAGCTGCATGCGCCGGCGCAGGGGGCGCAGCTCCGGCTCGCGGAGGTGCGTGATGTCCTGCCCGTCGAAGCGGATGCTGCCCGCGCTGGGCGCGACGAGGCGCAGCAGGGCGCGGCCGAGGGTGGTCTTGCCGCAGCCGCTCTCGCCCACCAGGCCGAGCACCTCGCCGCGGCGGATGTCGAGGTCCACGCCGTCCACCGCGCGCACCTCGCCCGCCTCGCCCAGGAGCCGCGCGACCGCGCCCTGGCGCAAGGCGTAGCGCACGGTCAGTCCGCGCGCCTCGACGAGCGCGCTCATCCCAGCACCTCCGTCGCGTGCGGCAGGGGCGCGCCCCACGCTGCCTTCGGCGCCTGCGGCTCGACCGCGGCGTCGGGGCCGGGGAACCAGCACAGCGCGCGCTGCTCCCCGAGCCGGGCCAGGGGCGGCTCGCGCGCCGCGCACAGCGCCCGGGCGCGCGGGCAGCGCGGGTGGAACCGGCAGGCCGGCGGGGGCGAGGCCAGGTCGGGCGGGCTGCCCGGGATGCTCTGCAGCCTGCGCGTGCCGGCGTGGATGGTGCTCGCCAGCAGGCCGCGCGTGTACGGATGCGCCGGCTTTGCGAACGCGTCCTGCACGCTCGCCGCCTCGACGAGCTCGCCCGCGTACAGCACGGCGACCCGGTCGGCGATGTGCGCGACGAGGCCGAGGTTGTGCGTGATGAGGAGCAGGCCCATGCCGCGCTTCTGCAGCAGGCCGCGCAGGAGCTCCGTGACCTGGGCCTCGACCATGACGTCGAGGGCGGTCGTGGGCTCGTCCGCGACGAGGAGCTTCGGGCCGAGGGCGAGGCCGAGGGCGATCATGACGCGCTGCCGCTGGCCGCCGCTCACCTCGTGCGGGTAGCTGCCGAGGCGCGACGCCGGCACGCCGACCTCGGCCAGGACCTCGGCCGCGCGCTGCCTCGATGCGTCCTTGTCCAGGGGCAGGCCGTGGGCGCGGTACAGCTCGCGGAAGTGATCGCCGATGCGGAGCAGCGGGTCGAGGCGGGTGAGCGGGTCCTGGAACACCATGGCCGCGTCCTTGCCGAGGATGGTGCGGCGCGCCGCCGGGGACATGCGCAGGATGTCGCGCCCGCCCACGCGCGCCTCGCCGCGCACCTGCGCGTCCTCGGGCAGCAGGCCGAGCAGGGCGCGGCCGAGGGTGGTCTTGCCGCAGCCGCTCTCGCCCACGACCGCGACGCACTCCCCGGGCTGGACGGCGAGGGACACGCGGCGCAGGGCCTGCGCGCCGTGCGGGCCTCCGTAGCGGACGTCGAGGTCGCGGACCTCGGCGGCGAGCGCGTCGGGCAACGCCCCGGGACCGGCGGCCCGGGCCATAAGGGCCGCGCTCACAGCTCGCCGGCGGCGATGGCGTCCCTCGCCCCCGCGGGCTCGTAGGCCCGGCCCGCGCCCAACGTGCGGGTGGCGGCCCGGCGCAAGGGCCGGTCCTCGGTCACGAGGAAAGCCTACCTCGCGCGCTCCCGCAGCAGCGGGTTCAGCAGGTCGTTCAGGCCCTCGCCGAGGAGCGTGATGCCCACGACGAGGAGCACGATGAACAGGCCGGGGAACACGCTCGTCCACCACAGCGGCTGGGCGTAGGCGATCTCGCTCGCGGCGCGGCTGAGGTTGTAGCCCCACTCCGGCGTGGGCGGGGGCAGGCCGTAGCCGAGGAAGCCCAGCCCGGCCAGGGTGAGGATGGCGTCGGCCGCGTTCAGCGTGAGGATGACCGGCACGCTCGGGACCACGTTGTAGAACACGTACTTCGACACGATGTGCCGCGGCCTGGCCCCGAGGGCGCGCGCGGCCTCGACGTACGGCTCGGCTTTGACGCCGGCGGTCTGGTTGCGCACGACGCGGAAGTACTGCGGGATGTACACGACGCTGATGGCGAGGCTCACGCCGAGGAAGGGCAATTGGGCAGCGGGGCGGAAGAGCGTGGCGACGACGATGGCGAGGAGCAGGCCGGGGAAGGCGTAGATGCTGTCCATGACCAGGACCAGGGCGCGGTCGAGCCAGCCGCCGAGGTAGCCGCTGAACAGGCCGAGGGGCACGGCGACCACGAGGCTGAGCGCGCTCGCCGCGAGCACGACCTCGAGGGCGATGCGCGAGCCCCAGACCGCCTGCGCGTACACGTCGAACCCAATGCGCGTCGTGCCGAAGGGGTGCGCGCCGCTCGGGGCCTGGCCCAGGTCCTGCGTCGGCACCGTCGGGTCCGCGGCGAGCAGGGGCGCGGCGAGGGCGAGGAGGAGGAAGAAGGCCACGAGCGCCAGGCCCACGAGGGTGAAGGTGCGCGCCTGCGTGCCCTTCCCCGCGCGCAGCAGGGCGCGCGCCTGCGCCACGGAGAACCGGCGGTGGCTGACGGTGAGCACGGGCGCGGCCATCAGTACCTCACGCGCGGGTCGATGAGGGCGTTCGCGACGTCGATGAGCAGGCTGAGGGCGACGACGATGAGGGCGAAGAACGCCGTGATGCCCTGGACCACGGGGTAATCGCGGTTGCCCAGGGCGCGCGTCAGCTCCCGCGCCAGGCCCGGCCAGTTGTACACGTTCTCCGTCAGCACCGCGCCGCTCAGGAGCAGGGCGAACGTCAGGCCGACGACGGTGACGATGGGGATGAGCGCGTTGCGCAGCGCGTGGTTGAGCACGACCTGCCGCTCCGGCACGCCGCGCGCCCGGGCCGCCTCGACGTAGTCGCTCTGCATCGTCCGCAGCATGTTCACGCGCGTGATGCGCACGAAGATGCCGGCGATGACCAGGCCGAGCGTGATGGCGGGCAGCAGGAGGTGGAGCACGTTGTCCCCGAGCGCCTGCCCATCCAGGGCGAGGAGGGAGTCGAGCACGCT
>JAIVGT010000336.1 GCA_020201485.1 Halobacteriales archaeon | reverse complement strand
AGGCGGTGAACGGGTCGAGGCCGACGCGCCACCCCGCGTGCTGCAGCTCGCTGCGCAGGAGCTCGGCGGTGGCGTTGTTCCCGTCGGTGCCCGGGATGCGGTAGCGCGGCATGCACGGCGGGTCGAGGCCCGTCCCGGGCTCGCACACCTGGGCGCGGACGAAGGCGTAGGCGGCCTCGCCATCGAACGCCGGGGCCGCGGACGCTGCCGGGCCGTGGCCCACTGCGGGGGGCTTGGCGCAGCCCACCAGGAGGAACGCGAGGACCAGGACGGGGGCGACGCGCATCGGGCGGGGCACGCTGGCGCGGGCACATCAGGGTTGCGGATGCGTCATGCCGCCGCGCACGACACGCGGTCGAGGAACACGCCGAGGTCGCGCGTCAGGATGCGCGCCCCGGCGCTGCTCGGGTGCCCCCCGCCCACGACGCCGAACTCCTCCGTGAACTCCTCGGCGAGCTGGCCGAGGTTCACCGCTGCCGGCCCGATGGCGCGCATGGCCACGCTGCTCATGCGCGAGCGCTGGTTCACCATGAGGGCGAGCTTGCAGCCGCGCTCCATCGCCACCGCCGTCAGGGCGCGCGTGCCGAAGCCGAAGAGGCTGGGCTTGCGCTTGCCGAAGTGCAGGACGGCGACGCCGTCGCGGACGTCGACCATGCCGCGCACCCGGTCCGTGGCCCGCGCCCAGCGGTTCTCGCCGAGGACGCGCTGGTAGCGCCGGCGGACCTCGTCGATCTCGCTCGGCCACAGCCCCTGGCCCATGCCGCGCGCTGCGAGGAGGCGGAACCGGTCGTCGTCGAGCTGGCAGCGCCAGGCGAAGTCGAGGATGCGCGCCTCGAGCTCCACGCGCGCCAGGCCGACGCGCTCCACCGTGCGGCGCAGGTGCTCGCTGTCGCAGTACTCGACGTGGTCCGCGACCGCCGCGAGGTGCGCCGTGCGCTCGTCCAGGCCCCACACGTCGTGCGCCACGCTCGCCGCGCTCATGCCCTCCCGCACGACCATGTCCGCGTCCGGGCCGAGGTGCCCGCCGTAGCGCGCCGTCTGCTGGTGGTGGTCGATGCACAGGACGCGCTGCCGCGTCTTGCCCTTCTGCCGGATGGTGCGCGCCAGGCGCGGCGTGAGGCCGAGGTCCACGAGGTAGAACATGCGCGCGGCGATGTCGCGGCGCAGGATCTCCGTCGCGAGCGAGGGGCTGGCGACATAGGTCACGCGACCCTGGGGGAAGCGCGCCAGGAAGAAGGCTGAGGACACGATGCCGTCGACGTTGCCCCGCGTGAGGAGGTGGACGCCGCGTTCTTCTCCCGCGGCGTCAGCCCCGGAAGCGTGCCCCATCCCTTCTCAATTAGCTCGTCGTGCGGATATCAGCTTGCCGGTCCAGTCCGCGGCATTCTGGCCGTGCCATCCGGACACGTGCTGGCAGGCCCGTTCCCTGACCAGGTTCTCCTGATTCTGCCGACGCTCCCGCGACGCGGCGACCACGCTGCGCCGTGGTGTTTGCAGGCATTCGGGACAACGCTCACTTTCCGTGCAGGCGAGCAGCCGCAGCGGGGGCAGCGGGGGCAGCGGCCTTCCTGCGCAGCGCGGAACGCAGCCCGCAGCCCGGGCACGTCGCAACCTCGCCCGCCTGCAGGCGCACGCCGAGGCGGCAGGCGCAGCGCGGGCAGGTCATGCGCAGCGTCTCGCCCGGCTTGGGGAGCGGCGGGGGGAGGGGGATGTGCTCCGGCGCGCTCGCCTGGTTCGCCTTCGCCCGCATGCGGTCGCGCCCGAGGCGGAGCGCGTAGTAGGCCCCGCCGAGCACGGCGACGAGGGGCAGGGCGGTGAGGAGCGTGTCGTTGGCGTTGCTGGCGGCGGGCGTGGGCTCGGCCTCGCCGCTGCGGACGCCGGACCCAGCCGCGCTCGCCTCGTCGCCGTAGACGCGCAGCAGGCCATCGATGCGGCCGACCACGACCTTGCCGTTCACGAGCGCCGGGCTGCCGTGCGTGCGCTCGCCCGCGTCGAGCGTCCAGAGCAGCGTGCCGTTGCGCAGGGTCATGGCGAAGAGCGAGCCGTCGTCGGAGATGGCCAAGGCCTGGTCCGCGGCGATGATGGGCGCGCTCTTGACGAAGAGGCGGGAGGCGACGAACCACAGGCGCTGGCCGTTGACGGCGTTCACGCCCGCGATGCCGGGCGTGTCGCCGCCGCCGACGACGATGACCCCCGCGCGGTAGGCCGGGCTGGAGCGGACCGGGCCGCCCTCGTCGCGCGTCCACAGGATGTGGCCCGTCTCCTGGTCGAGCGACTTCAGGCCGAGCGTGGGCACGATGATGCGGCCGTCGCCCGCCGCCGGCGTCGCGGTCACGGGCGAGCCGATGCCCGCCTTCCACAGGACATTGCCGGTCAGGACGTGCAGCGCCCAGACCGTGCCCAGCGCGTCGCCGACGATGACGCGCCCGCCGGCGAGCGCCGGGCTCACCAGGTCGCCGAGCGGGCCGACGGTGCGGCTCCACTTCACCGCGCCGTCCGCCAAGTCGAACGCCACGACCTGCCCGGCCTCGCTCGCGGCGATGACCTCGCCGTTGTACGTGAGGGGCGACGCGCTCATGGTGCCGTTGAGCCGGCCGGTCCAGCGCTCCGTGCCGTTCAGCAGGTCGAGCGCGACGAGCCGGCCGTCGGAGACGGGCACGAGCGCCAGGCCTTGGGCGAGCGCGGGCGTGCCGAGGAGGAGCTTCCCGGCGTCCCAGCGCCAGTGCTGCAAGCCGCTCGCCGCGTCCACGGCGTAGACATGCCGGTCCAGGCTGGCGAAGACGATGAGGCCCTGCGCCGCGACCGGGCTGGCGAGGATGCCGCCGTTCGCCGTCGCGCCCGTCTGCCAGCGCAACGCGGGGGCGAGCGGGAGATGCGCGGTCGTGGCCCCGGTGCGGTCCGAGCCGCCCTTGAACGCCGGCCAGTCGTTGGCCGAGCCCGCGGTGGGCACGGGCAGGGATTGCACCGGCGGCGCGGGAACGGCAGGGACGGGGGTGGCGCTCTGCGCGGAGGCGTTCTGCGCCGAGCCGGACGCGCCTGGGGTGGCCTTCGGCGCAGGCGCGCCGTCGTGGCCGAGGCTGGCCCAGACGGGCTGGGCGCTCGCCAGCAGGAGCAGCACCAACAGGGCAGGGGCCTGGCGCATCGTGGGTCACCTTGCATGGGACCTGTCTCCCTGCCCAGGGATAACCCGCCGGATGTCGCCGCGGTCAGAGAACGCCGTCACCGCGGGGGGTGACAACACGTTGAGGGGATAGGCGGCCCCGGTGCCGAGGCACGGCTTCGCGGTGCTGCGAGACCCCCGCAGCGTGCGATGCGGACACGCGGGGTCACGGGAGGAGAACGACGCCCTCGACGGGATTCGAACCCGTGTCGGAAGATCCGCAATCTTCTAGGATATCCGGACTACCCCACGAGGGCAACGCGGCCGGGAAAGGCCCGGTCCTATAAAAGG
>JAIVGT010000335.1 GCA_020201485.1 Halobacteriales archaeon | reverse complement strand
CTCCGCATCCGCACGCGTCTCGCCAAGCTTTTCGAACAAATGCTTCACTCGGCCCTCTTAGGGACCCCGCGCTCATGGAGCCGCGCCAGCGTGGCCCGTCCGTTGCTCGCCCCAGCCGGAGCGGAAGGACTAATCTGCGAGGGCTTGGCCGCCTGCGCGGCCGCGGCGACGGCCGGCGAGGCCGATGACGAGCGCGAGGGCGGCCCACGGCAGGCCCCAGAGCGCGGCGTGGACGGCGAGCGCGCCCGGCCCGAACAGCGCGGGGAGGGGCGCGAAGGAGCCGTAGAAGACGCGCCCAGGCAGCGACTCGGGGGCGATGCCGGCGACGATGCGGAACACGGCGTCGGCCGCCGGGCGCAGCCAGGCCTCGAACGCAGGGGGGAGCATGCCCGAGAGGGGAGGCGACGCGAGGATGACGAGCACGCTCCCCCCGGCGGGGAGGGAGAGGAGCAGCGCGAGGGGGACGGCGATGGCGCGTCGCATCGCCCTTGATGGGGGCGGCCGAGGAGTTCAGGCGATGGGCCGTAGAGTCACGACGCGCACGTACGAGCCGTGCCAGCACGTGCGCGCAGGCTTTGTGCCTTGCCCAGCCGGCGGCAACGGGCCGGAACGGCCGGCGCTCAACCGTGGAGCCGCTCCAGGTCCTCGACGAGCTGGCGCGCCGGCTGCTCGGCGAAGCCGTGTGCGGCGAGCATCGCGAGCGCGGGCTTCCTGTCGGGCGGGGCGAAGCGGGGCCGGAAGCGCTTGTCCACGGGATGGTCGAAGAAGATGCGGCGGATCTCCTGCGCCTCCGGCATCGCCGCGCCCAAGGCCTCGAGCGCGGCCGCGAGGGTGCGGTGCTGCTGGATGAAGCGGACCGCCTTCACCGGGCCCACCCCCTGGACGCCTTCGTTGTAGTCGGTGCCGATGAGGATGGCGGCATCGACCAGCTCCTCACGCGTCAGGCCGGCCGCGGCCAATGCGCGGGGAAGATCGAGCAGCTCCGGCGTGCGCGTCGTGCTGCCCGTGAGGTTGCGCAACGCGCGCGGCGCGCCGAAGAGCGCGATGTCCCAGTCCTGCGTGACCGCGGCCCACGCCTTGTCCGCGACGACGAGCTGCGCGCACTGCGCCTCCGCCTCGCCGGGCGCCTCGAGGAACGGCACGCCCAAGAGCTTCAGGAGCGCGCGGCACTCGGCCAGGTCCTCCTCCGTCACCGCCGTCCCGCCCAGCGTGTCGCCCGCGGCGCGCGCCGCTTGGATGCGCTCGGCCCGGCCGCGGAGCGTGGCCTCCTTGAGCTCGGGCTGCTCGCCATCGAAGACCCAGGCGCTGCGCGCGCCCCACGCGGCGTAGGCGCGGAGCCGTCCGGCGAGGCCGAAGAGGTGGGCGTTCGGCGGGGCTCTTCCCATCGCCGCCATCGCCGTCACGAACGACCAGATGAGGTTGTCCGCGTCCACCGCGAGCACGCGCCCGCGCAGCTGGGCGAGGTCGAAGGGCTCCGGTGGCAGGATCTTGCGCAGGGCGGAGAGGCCCACGAGGTGGGCAGGCCGACGCCGACGATGGACTTTGCGCCCTCACGCGTGCACGTGCTGGAGGAGCGCGTACACGAGGAAGCCCGGCCAGAGCAGGGCCTGGAACAGGCCGAGGATGGCGTCGAGGAAGCCGGTCGCCGTCTGGATGTAGTACACCAGCGCGCCGAAGAAGCCCAGGCCGTAGACCGCGCCGCCCGTCGCCGTGCCGCCGCCCATGCGCCACATGCGCCCGCGATGGCGGTCCGGGATATCAGCTTCTGCTCCGTCAGGCGATGCGGTACAGGTCGCCCGCGAGGTACTTCAGCCCCGTGTCCACGGCGATGGTCACGACCGCGGCCTCGCGCGGGAGCGTCGCGGCGAGCTGGCGCGCGGCGAGCACGTTGAGACCTGTGCTCGTGCCGGCGAACAGGCCCTCCTCCCGGGCCAGGCGCCGCGCCATGTCGCGGCCCTCGCGCTCGTCCACGGCGACGACGTCGTCGTAGAGCGACTTGTCCAGGAGCGGTGGCATGGGCACGCCCGCCGTCCCCTCGACCCCATGCACGCCGCCGCGGCCCTGCGACAGCCAAGGCGAGGAGGCCGGCTCGACGAGCGTGACGCGCGCGCCCGGCCGCTCCTTGCGCAGCACGCGCGCCACGCCCATCGAGGAGCCGGCGGTGCCGACGATGTGGACGAAGTGCGAGACCTCGGGGCAGTCGCGCAGCACCTCGCGCGCGAGGGGCGCGTAGCCGTCGAGCTGGTGCCGGTTGTTGAACTGGTCCGTCCAGAACGCCCCGGTCTCCTTGACGATCTCCTCGACGCGGGCGCGCATCTGCGGCACGAGGCCAGGATGCACCTTGCCCTCGGGCGTGCGCAGCACCTCGACCTGCGCGCCGAGGGCGCGCGTCATGTCCACCTTCTCGCGCGCGACGGCGTCGTTCGTCACGATGGTCAGCGGGTGCCCGAGCGCGCTGCACACGAGCGCCAGGCTCGCCCCGGTGCTGCCCCCGGTGAGCTCGACGACCGGATGCCCGGGCGGGAGGTTGCCCTCGCGCCGCGCGCCCTCGACCATGGCGAGCGCCATGCGGTCCTTCATGCTCCCCGTGGGGTTGCCGCCCTCGACCTTCACCAGGATGCGCGCGCCGCCGTCCGGGCGCAGCGCCTTCAGCTCGACGAGGGGCGTGTTGCCGATGGCGAGGAGGATGCTGTTCGCTGGCACGCGGGGGAAAGGTGCGGGCAACGGATGAGGGTTGGGCCGGCGACCGGCGGATCCGCACCGGAGGTGGCGTCGCCGGTCGCGCCATCGCCGTCACGCGGATGAGGTTGCCCGCCCGCGCAGGGTTCATGACCGGCCGGACCTTGCACCCGCCGTGGACCTGGCCGCGGCCGTCGGGGCGCTCTCGGGCATCCTCATCGCCGCCGTCGGGCTCGCCCTCCTCGCCGCCCGGCCGCGCCGCCCGGGGAGCCGCGTCTTCGCCCTGTTCTGCCTGCTCTGGGGGGCGGACGTGGTAGCGACGAGCATGGCACGCGTGACGACCGGCCCGAGCGCCGAGACCCTCTTCCGCTTGAGCCAGGCGTTCACCATCGTCGAGACGCTCTTCCTCGTGCACTTCGCCGTGTCCTTCCCGAACGGGGCTACCCGGCGGAGGCTCGCATGGACCGGGGGAGCGGCGCTGCTGACGGTGGCCGTCGGGGCATGGTTCGCCGTGGAGCCTGCGGCCTTCGGTTCGGCGTTGTCCGGCCCGCCCGCGCCGGCCAGCCTGCTCATCGGCCTCCCGAGGTTCGCCGCGTTCTACCTGGCGGCGCACCTCCTCCTCCAGACGTACCTGCACGACCGGACGCTGCGCGAGCCCGACCGGAAGGAAGTGGCCATCGTGCTCGGGGCGCTCGCGCTGTACGTCGGCACCATCTCGCCCTTCTACCTCGTGCTCTACGCGCGCAGCAACGTGCCGCAGTCGGGGCTGGTGAACGCCGTCTATCT
>JAIVGT010000140.1 GCA_020201485.1 Halobacteriales archaeon | reverse complement strand
GCGCAGCGTCGGCTCAAGCCAGCGTGTATCTCCCAGGATACCGCGGGCCCGGAAGCGCGACGGACCTCCGGAGGTCCGGAGGGACGGCGTCCCATCCTGAACACGGCGTTCCAGGAAAGAGTTAAGGGCTCCCAAGGTGCAGCCCCGGCGGGACGTGGCCGCCCTGCTGCACGCAGGGAGCCAGGGAGGCAGCACCGCATGAAGGGAGGTCCGCGCAGGAAGGGCGCCATCGCGCTGCTCCTGCTCGCAGCGCTCGTCGCCGTGCCCGCGTTGGCAGCGGCCCAGACACCCGGCACCGTGAGCCTGGCGTTCCGCGTGTCCGCGGGACCCGTGGAGCTCAAGCCCAAGCCGCTCGACGTGCCCGACCCGTGGGTGCCGAACCCGATGTACGAGGCCCTGCTCGCCGCAGACGCCTCGCCCGCGCCCGACGCGGCTCCCGTCCAAGTCACCGAGACCCCGGAGGGCGTCTTCGTGGACGCCCCGAGCGGCCCGCTGCGGGTCGTGGGGTACACGACCGGCTTCGAGCAGAAGCACATCGCGCCCGTGGAATGGGCCGGCCACGTCTTCGACGCCAACACGCAGGGCCTGCCCGTCGGCATCGACGGCTGCACGTGCCCGGCGCGCGCCCCGACCGTCGCCGGCACGTACAAGGACCTCGTCCTCCCCCTCGGGCCGCCCGCCGCCTCGCACCTCGCCGTGCCCGGCGTCGCGCCCCCGGCCGTGGACGAGCGCGCCGGCATCGCCGGCAGCGCCAGCGTCCCGGGCACGCGCCCGGACGACTACCGCTTCGCCCTGCCCCCGGGCAGCAGCGAGGAGCCGGCGTCGAGCGCCACGCAAGCCGTGGCCGTGGACCCGTCTCCGGCCGCGCCCATCGTGCTCGTCGTCGCCGCCGCGGCCAGCCTGGTCGCGCTCAAGCTCCTCACGCCCCTCTACCACCGCTTCAAGAAGAAGACCGCCCTCGACAACGGCACGCGCAAGCTCATCTACGAGATGCTGCGCGCCGCGCCCGGCGCGAACGCGGCGGAGATGAGCGCGCAGAGCGGGCTGCACGTCACGACCGTGAAGTACCACCTCGACGTGCTGCGCAAGGTCGGCATGGTGGGCGAGCAGGTCGTGGACGGCTGCCGCCGCTTCTATTCCTACGAGAACGGCGACCGCATGGAGTTCCTGACCCGCGCCCTGCTCGACGAGCCGGCGGCGCGCGCCATCTACCGGCAGATCGAGCAGCACCCCGGCCTGCCCTTCATCGAGGTCGCGCGCGCCCTGGGCATGCGCAAGGAGCACGTGCACTACCACGTGAAGAAGCTCACGAAGCACGGCCTGGTCACCGACCGCTGGGAGGCAGGGCGCAGGCTGCTGTTCGCCGCCCCGCCGCAGACCGGCTCCCCGGCGAGCATGCCGAACCCGAGCCTGCCCCAGGCGGTCCCGAGCGTGACAGCCGCGCCGGTCGCGACCGTCGCCCTCGTCCCCCTCCTCCACCTGCCGCCCGAGGTGAAGGGCTGATGCGCGGCGCCCTCCTCGCCCTCGCCGCGCTCGCCCTCGTCGGGTCGGCGCAGGGGCTGGGCCCCATCGCGACGCCGGCGGACGATGCCGCGTCCGGCCTGAGCGGGGTCTTCGGGCAGCTGCCCGTCGCGCCGCCCGGGCCGGAGAACAATCCCGGCTCGCCCGTGAGCTGCAGCGGCACGGCCCCGGTGAGCACGGCCTGCTCCCAGGCGTTCGAAGGAGCGCCGGGCGCGCCCTACCTCATGAGCATCAACGGCGGCGCCGGGTTCACCGGCAACATCGTCGCCATCCTGACGGACAGCGTGGGCCACCACCGCGGCATGAGCTGCGCCTTCGTCGCGTTCCTCGGCGGCGTCACGCAGCCGTCGTGCCAGTTCCTGGGCGACGACGACCTCCACGCCGGGGCCATCACCCTCGACGTGGCCGTGACCGCACCCACGAACGTGCCCATCAGCTTCGGCTACTGGGAAGTGGACGTGAACTGACCGGGGGACGTCGTCGCTCGTCGCTCGCTGCGGCTCGCTCCTCGCTCCTCGTGCCCCCGCACCCCCTCCGACGACTCACCGCGCCGGCGCGCGCAGCTCGCCCAACGTGGTCACGCGCTCGGCGAAGGCGTTGTGCTTGTGGATGCTCTCCTCGGCCTCGCTCCGCACCATGACGAGCGTGTCGTCGGGCAGCGTGGGCCACTTGGCCACGACCCCGCTCAGCACCTCGCGCACCACGTCCTCGACGAAGCGGGGCCGCTCGTGCGCGCGGATGACGAGGCGCGCCTCGTCGCCGCGCTTCAGGATCTCGTAGGTGGGCGCGCTCAGGCCCTCCTCCGCGACGCCGATGATGTCCTCGGCGTCCACGCCGTGCGCCTCGCCCGTCTCCAGCATGAGCAGGACGCGGTTGCGTTGGTTGTGCGTGATGTTCGGGCCCTCGCGGTGGATGCCCCGCTCCTCCAGGAGCTTGCGCGCCGTCTCCATGGCGCACGGGCAGGCGTTGATGCCGGTGACGAGCGCGCCGATGCTGCGCCGCACGCCCTGGCCGCGCTGCGCCTTGGCGCTGGCGACGAGGGAGTAGGGCTCCAGGCTCTTCTGCCCGGAGGGCTGCGTGCGCTCCAGGAAGAAGTCCGCTTCGACGGCGACCTCGGCGATGGTGGCGTAGTCGTGGCGCTTCAGCAGGTCGGTGGCGATGCCGGCCGCGAGGTCCTCGATGCCGCGCACCGGCTGCTGCACGGCGTGGTCGATGGCCTCGTTGATGGCCTCGACGTTGCGCGACATGTGGATGCCGCGCTGCTGCCCGGGCAGGTCCACGAACGCGTCGAGGAGGGCGACGAGGGTGCGCGAGCCCTGGGCGCGCTTCACCTGGACGGGCTTGCGGATGCCGGTCACGCCGACGCGCGTCAGGCGGTAGTCGTGCGCGCTGCGGAGCGCCTGCACGTCGGGCAGGGGTTGCATCGCGCGCGCATCATGGCTCAAGCTACTTAACGCCTCGGTGGCCGGCGCGTGCCAGGCCCGGCGGTGATTTGAAGGGCCTCGGCGGCATGGCGCGGCCATGGAGCTGCGCGTGGACGGCTGGCGCAAGGGCGTGCGCTTCGCCGCGAGCCACATCATCCCCGGCCATCCCCAATGCGGCCGGATGCACGGGCACACCTACGCCGTGCACTGCGTGCTGCGCGGCGAGCCCGCGGGGCAAGACGGCTTCATCGTGGACTTCAACGTGCTCGGCGCGGCGCTGAAGCGCGTCACGGACCGGCTCGACCACAAGATGCTCCTCCCGGCGCAGCACGCCGGCATCGACCTGAAGGAGAGCGAGCGCGAGGTGAGCTTCGTCGCGGCGGGCAAGCGCTACGTGCTGCCGCGGGACGACGTCGAGCTGCTCCCGCTGGCGAACTGCAGCGCGGAGCTGCTGGCGCAGCACTGCCTCGACGCGCTGCTGCGGGAGCTCGGCCCGCTGCCGAACGTGCGCGAGGTCGAGGTGGGCGTGGATGAGGGCTATGGCA
>JAIVGT010000334.1 GCA_020201485.1 Halobacteriales archaeon | reverse complement strand
GCGTCGCCCTGGCTCTCCAGGACGAACGCCCCCGTGCTCCCGGCGACGGCGTTCGCGTAGTCCGAGCCCGGGGCGAGGATGCCGCTCGGGGACCCGGAGAGCGCGACCGCGTAGTCGGTCACGTCCTGCTGCAGCCCGGCGACGTCCGGCGTGTGGATGTCGACGAGGATGCCGTTCGTGAAGTCCAGCGTGTCGATGAGGACGTTCGTGTCGACCAGGACGAAGAGCCCGATGGTCGACTCCGGCTTCGGGATGGCGTCGTACGTCGCCTGGATGGCGGGGGCGAGCGACCCGTCCGCGCCGTTCGTGAGCTCGTTGGTGCGGTCCACGGCGCGGAACGCCAGGCCGCGGCCTTCGCCCATGGCCGCGATGCCGTCCGGCACGGCCTCGTCCGGGATGGTCTGGGCTTGGAGCATGCTGTCGGCGGCGATTCCGAGGACCAGGACGGCGCCGGTGGTCGCGGTGGCCACGCCGCCGTTCACGGTGTCGCGCGCGAGCCCGGTCAGGCCGTTGGCCGTCGCCTGCACGTCGGTGACGTTGTCGATGCCTTGGTGCGTGACGAAGTCGCTGGTGTCGACGCCGGAGTAGCCGGCCAGGTTCACCACGGCGACGCCTTCCTCGCCCACGTCCTCGAGCAACTCGTCCACGTCGCTCTCGCCCGGGACGAGATCGGCGCTGGCGATGGGCGCGGCGAGCATGAGCATCAGGGCGAGCGCGGCGAGCGCGCCGAGTGTGGTCTTCTGCATCTGGAACCCCGGACGGGCCTGGTCCCGCCCGCGCTTAAGGCCTGCCTGGGACCCGTCTCGCCCTCGAAGGGTCGTCGCGCCGCGGCGCGCAGGCTGTGCTGCCTCGTCGCCCTTATGGGCCCGGGCCGGGTCCCGCGGCAGGCTTCTGCGCCGCGTGGACCGGTCCTCGGCAAGGCGTGGGCGCGTCAGCCCTGCCGGCACCCGCAGCCCGCTCACAGCCCGATGAGGTCCTCCACAGCCTCGAGCAGGGCGAGCGCGTCCCCGGCCGGGAGCGCCGGCAGGTCCGGCAGGTCCGGCGGGTAGCCCGGGAGCGGCGGGGGCTGCACCTGTGTCGGGTCGGGGATGCCCGGCAATGGCGGCGCCTCGGGCGGCGCGGGGAGCTCCGGCACGTCCGGGACGCCCGGGATGGTCGGCGGGACGCTCGGCGTCGGGATCTCGTCCACGGCCGCGTGCACCGGCCCGCAGACGCGTGGGAACAGCTCGGGCGGCACGACGATGGGGCTCTCCGGCGGGAGCACGACGCTCGTGTCGGCGCGGCAGGACTTGGAGAAGCCCTGGGCGCTGACGGGGATGGTGAGCGAGGTCGTGTCGTTCGTCGCGCTCCATCCTGCCACGTCGAAGGCCCGGGCTTGGATGACGTGCGTGCCCGCGCCCTCGTCCCCGGCGTGCCAGAGGAACTCGTAGGGCGCGGTGGCGTCGCTGCCCCGGAGCGCCCCGTCGATGAGGAAGTCCACGCGCGCCACGCCGCTCGCCGTGTCCGTCGCGCTCGCCACCACGGTCACGTCGCCGATGACGAGGGTCACGGGCAGCTTGTCCGGCACGGCGGGCGCGTCGGGCGGCGGGGGCAGCCCGGCCTGGGCCGCCAGGACCTCGTCCGTGCGCAGCACCCCGAGGATGTAGGCCTGGCCCTCCTCGGGCACGAGGACGCGGACCACGGGCGGGCTCATGTCGATGCACACCTGCAGGGTCTGCGTGGCCTCGACGTTGCCCGCGTTGTCCGTGCTGAAGTAGTCCACGGCGTGGCACGGCTCGCCGGACACGGCGAACGGCCCGGTGTACGCGCCGAGCGCGCCGCCGTCCACGCGGAACTTCGTGGCGTTCACGCCGCTTGTCGCATCCGTCGCGGCCAGGCTCACGGTGGCGTCGCCCAAGTACCAGCCGGCGTTGCCGGCAGTGCCCTGCACGCTCGCCGTCGTGGCCGGCGCGACCTGGTCCAGCTTCACGGTCAGCGTCTTGGTCGCGGCCTTGTTACCGGCCAGGTCGTCGGCGCTGTACTTCACCGGGTGGATGCCATCGACGTTCAGCAGCACGCTGCACGAGCCCGTCGCGCCGCACGTCTGGTCCGCCCCGTTGTCCACGGAGTAGGAACGCGCGTTCACGCCGCTCGTGATGTACGTGTTGTTCGCCGGGTCGTCCGTGGCGGTGAAGGCGACCGTGACCGGGCTCGTGAACCAGCCCGTGGCGCCGGGCGCAGCCGGCGCGGTGCTGTTCGCGGTCACCGGCACCACGCTGTCGATCTTGATGCTGCTGCTGCTCGTCGGCCCCTGGCGGTCGTCCACGTCGATGGCGTAGAACGACATCGTGTGCGTGCCTTGGGTGGTGAAGATGGTGCTCGTGCCGAGCTGGAACGGTCCCCCGTCGTCCGCGTGGTAGGTGCGGTCGATGAGGCAGAAGCTCGTGGCGACGAAGCGCATCGTCACGAGCGAGCTCTTGATCCAGCCGTTGTTGCCCATCGTGCCCGTGTAGAGCGAGCTGCTCGTCGTGGGCGGCGGGTCGCACCGCGCCAGGGCGAAGACGAAGCCGCCTCCGACGTCGTACGTGTACGTCTGCCCGGCGATGGGGCCCGGCCCGTACCCCGGGGTGTAGGGGAACCAGCCGGAGCTGCCCGGGGCCATGCTCCCGGCGACGTAGGCGTTGCCCGCCTTGTCCAGGGCGATGCCGCGCACCGTCTCTTCGCCGTAGCTGCCCATGTACGTGCTGAAGTTCAGGGCCGTGCCGTTCGGGAAGAGCTGCGCGACGAAGCTGTCGAAGCGGTTCACGTAGCTGAAGATGGCCGGCTGCGGCGCGTGGAGCGTGGGCAGGTCGGTGCTGTTCGTGGTGCCGCCGAAGTAGGCCTCGCCGCTCGTCGCGTTCACGGCGATGGCGTACGCGGCGTCGTCGAGCGTCCCGCCAAAGTAGGAGCCGAACACCAGGCTGTTCCCCGCCGCGGCGAACTTCGCCACGAAGGCGTCGCCCGGCCCCTTGAGGCTCGTCTGGTAGCCGGGCGTCAGGGCGGGGAAGAGGTTCAGGGACCGCGTCTGGCCCGCCACGAAGGCGTTGCCGGCGCTGCTCAGGGCGACGCCGTTCGCCGCGTCGTCGCCGCTGCCGCCCAGGTACGTGCCGAACACGAGGCCGGAGCCCGCCGGGTTGAGCTTCTCCAGGAAGCCGTCGCTGCCGCCGGACTTCGTGCCCTGCAAGGGCGTCAGGACGGGCAGGTTCGTGCTGTTCGTCATGCCGGCGACGTACACGTTGCCCGTGCCGTCGGGCAGTGCTGAAGTTCAGCGAGTAGTCCGGGTTCAGCTTCGCCACCCACGCGTCGCGGCCGCCCTGCAGCGAGGTCTGCGTGGCGCGCGCCAGGGGGAAGTTCGTGCTCGTCGTCGAGCCGCTGAACACGAGGTAGCGCCAGCCGGTGGCGTTGTACGCGACGCTCGCGCCCAGGCCATGGTCGTCGCCGTTGCCGCCGATGTACATGAGGTGGCCGGAGTTGCCGTTCGGGGCGATGTAGCCGACGAAGGCGTCGTTCGGGCCGCCGCCGAAGGCGCGATAGTACTGCGTGTAGGCGTCCGTCGCCGTGCTGCCGACGTACCACAGGTAGCTGGCCGGGTCCACCGCGGCGTCGTTCACGGTGAAATCCGACGAGCCGCCGTAGAAGGAGCCCCAGGCGGCGTTCGTGGCGTTGAACACCGCGCCCGAGGAGTTGAAGCGCCCGACGTAGCCGTCGTAGGAGCCCCAGACGAAGCCCTGGAACGGGTTCTTCATGGGCGGGACCGCGCCGCCGCTGTGGTAGCCGCCGAACGCCACGCGGCCGGTGCTGTCCGTGGCGAGCTCGGTGATGGCGGTGCTGCCCATCGTCGAGCCGGAGCAGACGTTCGCGACCTTGGCCCCGGCCGAGGTCAGGTTCAGGACCATGAACTGGGCGTAGCAGGTCGCCGCGTTCGACGTGCCAGCGAGGTTGACGCTCGTGGTGTAGGCGAGGAGCAGCGCATTGCCCGTGCTCGTCGTCGCCAGGTCGTAGATGTACTCGACGTCCGCGCCGCCGAAGTACGTGCCGTACACCAGGCCCGTGCCCGCCGGGTTGACCTTGGCGACGAAGCCGTCCCAGGAGCCGCCGCCGTGCATGGCCTGCATGGCGTTCGCGGTCGGGAGGTCGGTGGACTGCGTGTACCCGGCGAAGAGGACGTTGCCCGCGCTGTCCACGCCCATGCCGCCGAGGCGGTCGGCCGACGTGCCACCGTAGTACGTGGCCATGAGGCGAGCGCCGTTGGCGTCGACGCGCGCGACGTAGAGGTCCGCCTCCGTGTCGTAGATCTTCGCCGCCTGCAAGGCGCCGGCGGTCGTGTTCATCTGCGAGCTCCAGGTCAGCATGCCGGCCGCGGCGTTGCCGCTGGCGTCGAAGGCGATGCGGTACACGTAGTCGCGCAGGCTGCCGCCGAGGTACGTCGAGAACACCAGGCCGCTGGCCGAGGCGTTCAGCTTCGTCAGGAAGCCGTCGGAGGAACCGCCGAGCGTGCCCTGGAAGGCGCTCTTCAGGGGGAAGTTCGTCGAGTACGTCTCGCCGCCGACGAGGATGTTGCCCGCGGCGTCGAACGTGATGGCGTAGCCGGCGTCGGTGCTGCTCCCGCCGAGGAAGGTGGAATAGGAGAGCGCGCCGGCGGACGTGTAGCGCGTGAGGAACGCGTCTGAGCCTGCGGCCTTCACCGCCTGGTAGGCACCGACCGTCACCGGGAAGTCGGGCGAGGAGGTCGTGCCCGTGACCCACACGTTGCCGCTCGGGTCGAGGGCGATGCCGTACGCGGCGTCGGTCGTGTAGCCGCCGAGGTACGTGGCGAAGACCAAGGCGCCGCTGTCGTTGACCTTGAACAGCATGGCGTCGGTGCTGCCGGCGAAGGCGGGCTGCTGCGCGTTCTTCATCACGAGGTTCACGGAGCGCGTGGAGCCCGTGGCATAGGTGTTGCCCTGGGCGTCCATGGCCACGTCGTACACGTAGTCCTGGCCGGAGCCGCCGCCCACCGGGTACGAGTAGAGGAGCCCGGGGTCGATGGTCACGGACCGGGCCGCGTCGTGCGGCCCGAGGGCGAACCCGTAGGTGTCCGCGCCGAGGAGCACGAACGAGGCCTCCACCGGCACGCGCGCACCATCGAGGTCCTGCCAGGCGATGGGGGCAGCGTCGCGCACGTCGCCCGCGGCCGTGCGGAGCACAAGGGCGCCGTCGTCGGCGATGGCGATGCCCTGGGCGCCCGTGACGTGGACGCGGAAGTCCGCGACCTGCGCCCCGGGGGCGAGGAGCACGTCGTACTTCAGCGGCTGCTCCGGGGAGCTGTGGTACTTCACGTCGATGCCCGGGTAGAGGTCGTTGTACCAAACCTCCTGGAACTGGCGCACGCCCGTGACCCAGCCCGCGGGGTCGGGGCCGTACAGGTAGCTCGTCGGGATGTCCAGCGCCCGGCTGCCGCTCGGCTCGGCGCCGGCGCGCGCGCCTTCGAAGGAGAAGGCGAGCTTGGCGGTGTCGTAGGTGACCGGGTCGCCGCCGAGGATGGTGGCGGTCTTGTCGAACGGTCCGTGCGCCGCGCCCTGGAGCGCCAGGGTCACGCCGCCCGGCTCCAAGGCGAGGGAGGCGCCCGGGGCCTCGGCGATGAACCGCGCGCCGTCGGCGCGCGCGTCGAACTGGCCCTTGTTCTCCTCGAACGTGACGGGCCGCGTCGCCAGCGCGTCGCGCGCGCGCTGCAGCAG
>JAIVGT010000139.1 GCA_020201485.1 Halobacteriales archaeon | reverse complement strand
GGCCACGCACACCGTCGTGCCCAACCCGGGCGGCGCGACGAGCACGACCTTCCTCCTCGACATCTCGAACCTGGGCGCGACGGCGGACAACTTCACCCTGGGCAGCGCGCTGCAGAGCGCGAACCCGCAGTCGGGCTGGAGCGTCGCCTTCGGCGGCAAGCCCATCCTCGGCTCGAACAACGCCTACGTCCCGGGCGGGAACCACAGCATCCTCCAGGTCACGGTCACCGCGCCCCCGGGCGCGACGAGCGGCTCGGCCACGGTGCGCGTGAGCGGCAAGAGCATCAGCGCGCCCGACCAGGCGGCGACGCTCGACCTGAGCGTCCAGCTCAGCAACACGCTCACCCACGGCGTGAGCGTGTTCGTCGGCCCGGAGCCGAGCAGCAAGATCATCACGCGCAGCGGCGACGCCGTGTTCAACTACACGGTGTGGAACCGGGGCACGGAGCCGGACGCGTTCTCCGTGAGCTGCGTCAGCGGCCCGGACATGACGGTCAAGCCCGTCACCTTCGAGCGCAACAACCCGAACTGGAACGGCTCCATCAGCGGCCCGAGCGGCACCATCCAGTGCGTGGACCCGAACACGACGCGCGTCGTCACCCTCAACCTCGCCCCGGGCGCGGTCAGCGACGTGCAGCTCTTCCTCCAGCACAACGCCAACGACACGAGCCAGTACTTCATGCGCGTCCAGGTCCAGGCGAAGAGCCAGAAGGACGCGGACAAGAGCGACATCGGCACGGCCTCGGCGCAGGTCGTGGCCCTGGCCTCGTTCGGCCTGAAGGTCCTCACCGATGGGTTGTCGAACGCGGACGACCCGACGAGCGACCACGCCTCCCTCGTCATGCGCTACGGCAAGGACGACCCGACCGTCTGCCCGAACCCGGGCACGCCGCAGAGCGCGGGGAACTGCAACCCGGACGGGAGCGGGAACGAGGGCACGCTGCCCGGCACGTACAACAGCGCCATCGTCCAGCAGCAGGCCCTGGACACGAATTACACGCAGTTCGCCTTCTACCGCATCAGCATCTTCAACGACGGCGACGTGGTCACGACCTACACGCCGAACATCACGCGCGTCGCGAACACCATCATCCCGGGCGGCGACTGCGAGAGCACCGTGAACAGCTTCGACGCCGTGAAGCGCAGCCAGGGCGCGTACGGCATGGGCGACGCGACGCCGAACAAGCTCCTGTTCCGCCCGACGACGCAGGACAACCCGGACACGGACATCGTCGCCGGCGACGGCATCCACCACGGCACGTTCCCGCTGAACCCGGGCCAGACGGCCATCTTCTACCTGCGCGTGCGCAACGAGTGGAACCGCATGAACCTCAGCGTGTTCTCCGCGGGCTCGTCCATCGGGGCCACGACCGGGAAGATCTGCGACTCCCAGAGCATCATCGAGGTCACGGTCACGAGCGACCAGGAGCCGCGCCCGTCGCGCACCATCACGGCCACGACCATCGCCCGCAACACCGGCACCCTCAGCGACCTCCTGCCGAAGAACGTCGTCGTCACCGACGGCGCGCGCGACACGTCCTCGCCCACGCCCAGCGTCCTGACCACGGACATCCCCCAGGCCTGCCCGCCCGTGACGCTCGAGGGGAGCGGCGACCGGCTGCTGTGCCGCTACGTGAAACCCGGGGAGAGCACGACGTGGTCCTTCACGGTCTCCAAGGTGAACCCGATGAACGACACGCTCGTCATCGGCCCCCTGTTCCGCACCATCGGCAGCATCACAGACCTGCGCAACCGGGGCTGGGTCATCCCGGACCGGCCGACGGTGGACGCGCCGGAGGACGCCTTCGCCACGCCCGCGACGGGCGAGGAGCTGCGCGTGCACATCACCATCGGAGTGCCGAAGAACGCCACGGTGAGCGACTTCGCCGGGCTGACGTTCCAGGCAAACATGCTGCTCGGTTCGAGCAACGGCCGGCCCATCAGCTTCTTCACCGTCGGGGCGCAGAAGTTCGCGGTCAAGGTCACGAACCTGGCCGGGGCCGAGCCCATCAAGATCCACCCGGGCGACCGGGCCGCCGTCAACCTGAACGTGAGCAACGAGGGCGCGTCGGTGGACATCTACAACTTCACCTACGTGAGCAACAACCTGCCCAACGACTGGGCCCAGCCCACGTTCGAGCCGAACGAGACGCGCATCAGCCCCAGCCACAACAAGACGGTCACCGTGTTCCTGCAGAGCCCGCGCGTGCTGAACGTGCCCACCCTGACGCTGCCGACGCAGACGGTCGAGGTGCACAGCCTGGTGAACACGACGCGCGAGCGCGGCGGCACCTTCGACCTGGCGAACTTCGACGTCTCCGTCGTGCCCCGGCAGCCGGAGGACCTGACGCTCACCGTGGACGGGCTGGAGCTGCGCCCCATCGACCCGGGGAAGAGCGTGGCCTTCTCCCTGAACGTCACGAACCCCAGCCCGAGCGCGGTGAAGGTCCGGCTCAGCCGCCTGCCCGTCACGCTCGTCACCCTGGTGGACGGCTGGGCCGACGTCGTCGGCGAGTCGTGCTTCTCCATGAACGGCCACGAGACGAAGCAGGTCTCGTTCACGGTCACGGCGGCGCGCGACGCCACCGAGGACACGCACGTCACCTACGTGCTGCGCGCGGAGCTGGCGCAGAGCGACTGCACGGTCGCGGCCACGAACACGAACTTCGCCCAGGCCCTGGCGCGCGTCCAGGTCATCGGCAAGGCCGGCCTGGACCTCCAGGCCCTGGACCCGGTGAAGGTCGTGCCCCGCGGCGGCAGCGCCGCCTTCCCGGTGCGGGTGCGCAACTTCGGCACGGCCACGGACTCGTTCTTCTTCAACCCGACCTTCGTGAACCAGTCGCAGCCCCTGCCCCCGAACCCGTGGAGCGTGGACGTGCGCACGGCGGAGGGCGAGGTCGTGCAGAACCTCACCGTGGACCCCGGGTTCAGCCGCATCGTGTTCGTGAACCTGAGCGCGCCGGTGAACATCCCGACGACGGGCGTGCGCAGCGACCTGAACTTCGGCGCGAGCGGCACGAGCGGCGTGACGGCGAGCACGGGCCTCACCGCCTTCGTGCAGGACTACGACCTGCGCATCCGCATCCCGAACGCGACCGTGGACGCCATCCCGGGCCAGACGCTGTTCTTCACGCTGAACATGACGAACGCCGGCAACGGCCTGGACACGTTCGACATCCAGATGGACGTGGGCGGGCTGGCTGGCTTCTGGAACGTCAGCTCGGAGTTCAGCGCCGTGACCCTGCTGAACGGCACGAGCCGCGACGTGCAGCTCAGCGTCCAGGTGCCGAAGAGCCCGCTGCCGACGACGGGGGCCGTCATCGGCGTGACCGTGCGCAGCCGGCAGGCGGAGAGCATCCGCCCACAGGCCGAGGCGCTCGGCCTGGGCTCGCCCATCGTGGCGCTGCTGAACGCCGTGCCCAAGACGAGCCTGGTGCAGGTCAATCTCTTCCCCTACGTCAGCATCGACGTGGACGGGGACCGCGAGCCGGAGCTGGCCGTGGACCGGAACCGGAACGCGCTCGACG
>JAIVGT010000333.1 GCA_020201485.1 Halobacteriales archaeon | reverse complement strand
GTGTAGGCCTTGGACCGCTGCCGTGTTGGAAGCCTTGATCCCAGCCTGTCGCCGCGCCCGCTCCAACCCGCCTTGCCGGACACCAACGATGTCGAGGCCGGCGTCGGGCACTGGGTCGGGCTTCTGGAAGCATAGACCCGTGAGCATGGCGGCCCATGCGAGGGAGCCAAGCCACCGGAGGGGATCGAACCCCCGACCTTCCGCTTACAAGGCGGATGCTCTACCAACTGAGCTACGGTGGCGTCGCGGGGCGAGCGCGGCACGCCGGCTTAATCTGGTCGGTTCCCTCAGCAAGTCATCAAGGCAGGGAAGCGCGTTGCCGGCCCCATGCGCGTCGGCATCCTCGGCAGCGGCGACGTGGGCAAGGCGCTCGGCAAGGGCTTCGCGAGCAAGGGGCACGACGTCATGCTCGGCACGCGCGACCCGGCGAAGCTCGCGGAGTTCCGCAAGGAGGTGCCCAAGGCCAAGGTCGGAAGCTTCGCGGATGCGGCGAAGCACGGCGAGGTGGTGTGCTTGGCGGTCATGGGCGCGGTCGCCGAGCAGGTCGTGGACCAGGCCGGGCACAACTTCGACGGCAAGCTGCTCATCGATGTGACGAACCCGCTCGACTTCAGCAAGGGCATGCCGCCCGGGTCCCTGTACGGGCTGAACGACAGCGTGGCGGAGCGCGTGCAGAAGAAGCTCCCGAAGGCGAAGGTCGTGAAGGCGTTCAACACCGTGGGCAACGCGCAGATGTTCCACGCGCCGAGCGGCGCGCGCATGATGATCGCCGGGAACGACGCCGGCGCGAAGAAGCAGGTCGAGGGCATCCTGCGCGAGGCGGGCTGGGGCGCCATCGACGTCGGCGGGGTGCAGGAGGCGCGCTACCTCGAGGCCCTCGTGCCGCTCTGGGTGCGCGTCGGCGTCGCCATCGGCCGCTGGGACCACGTGTTCGACGTGCGGTGAGGGCGCACCGCTGCCTTAGAAGAGCGCCGCTTGCGTGGTCAACGACGGCGGGCGCCCCGGCGCACGCGCACGGTTGGCCGCGCGAGGCAGGTCCACCCTGATGCGGCGATACTTCAAGAACGTCGCAGGCAGAGGGAGCTCTTTCAGCACCTCGCTTTGCAAGCGCAGGAAGCCGTTCGCGGCGCGTTGGCAGCGCGCCTTGAGCCACGTCGCGGCCGTTTCGCTGTTGAGGTAGGCTCCGAGTTCCTCGATGTCGAGGCCGGGCTGGGGCACGATGTAGTACACGGAATGGCGCGGGACGATGCGTCCGGCGCGGTCTGGCCAGAACTGCGGCTCACGGGCGATGTCCTTGCAGAGGAGCTTGGGGCGCAGGATGTCCTCGAAGGGCACGTTGTCGTGGAACCGGTACCACACGTGGCCGCCAGGCGTGACGCAAGTGCGTTCCTTGAGGCGGCGCGCATGGTCGGGGCGCAACAGGAACGTGCGCAGGTCGCCGAGGCGATCCTCGGGAATCAGCTTGCCTCGGGCATCGTACGGAACGAGCATGACATCGGTCGTGCGGATGTCATCTGGACCGCAGAACGCGAGTTGGCGTCCACTGACCGTCGGATGGGAGAAGCAGCGGAGCTGCTGCGGAAGCTCTCGTTCTGCGTGGACGAAGATGTCGTCGCTCCCCGTCGCCACGCCGCAGGAAACGCGGATGCAGACGTCCTTGAGGGTCAGGGTGCCCGGGGCTTCAGCCCCCATGCCGTTTGTGCCACCACTCCACGAGCTTCCGTCCCGCGGCAGGGCCACGGACCGGACAGTGGCGTCGCGGAGGCGGACGGTCGTTGTGTGCCCCGCCGGGGCGGTCGTCTTGGTGAGCGTGGTCACCGTCGGGTAGGTGACGAGACCAGGAAACGACGCTTCGTCCACGAGGTGGATCTCCTCAAGCTGCACCCGGCTGAGGAGCCGACGGAACGGGGCTGCCGTGTGGACATAGAGGAATTTCTCCGGCGTGACGAAGCAGAGCCGGCCACCCGGCCTCAGATTGCGCAACGACCGCTCGAAGAACAGGAGGTACAGGTCGAACCTGCCGACGGCACTTGCAAAGGCAGCGCGGTAGCGCGCTCGCTCGTCGTCGCTGAGGCCAGTGATGGGCACGTAGGGCGGATTGCCGACGATGTAGTCCACAGGCTCCGATGGGGATGCGAGATAATCCTCTTCGAGGACCGTGACCTCCTTGATGTTTCCCAGCTTCTCCCGGGCACGCGCCACGTGCTTCGGGTCCTGTTCGATGCCGATGATGCGGGGAACCGGAGCCTCGTTCGCGACGCAGTAGCGGAGGACGCCTTCGATGAACGGGCCGTCTCCGCAGCCTGGATCGAGGAGGACATCCGACGTCTTGGGAGGGCGTCCATGGAAAAGCTTCCCCACCATGGCGTCCACCAGCGCCGGAGGGGTGGGAACGTGGCCTCTCACAAACGCCCCAAGATACTCGAGGTTCATGAAGCTTTTTAAGACTCGAGCCCGAAACACCGAAACTACTCCGGCTGCTTACGGCCCCCAGTTGGCCACGTAGGCGCTCGCAATCCGTTCAAGGAAGCGGGCATAGGCTACGTCCACATCGAGGCCGAAGCGATTCTGCCGCCCCACCGTCGGCGTGTTCACGTTGTCGTACATGACTGGAACGAGCAACAGGGCGTCCAGCCCAGGCGTTGCCCTCGTCACGGGCCGGATGGGTAGCGTGGCAAACTTCGCAATGGTGGTCTCGATGTCTTGTGGGGTGTTGTAGCTCACCGCCTCCGGGAAGTCTGACCAAAGCTTCGCGTCGTGCGCGTGGATTCGGCTGAGAACCTCACGCTCGAACCGCTCGGCATCGAAGCGCCTGGCCACTCTGCCGTTCATCTCGGTCTGCGCGTAGTAGCGCGGCATGATGCGGTCCGGCACGTTGAGCACCTTGGGGGCCAGACCAATCATGACCGTCGCAGCGATGACGGCATGGGATTCTTGCGCGGCTTCTTGCCACAGGTTGTTCAGGTCGTCATGGCGAGCCGAGCGATTGCGATGCGCGGTGATGACCGACTTGTGCTCGACCACGACGCGAATCCTCGCGGAGTCGGGCCGAAGTCCTCGAACGGACGCGGCACCGCGCCACGCCGTGGGGCCGATGGGCACACCGACCCGCGCCGCCGGCTCGGCGACCACGAGGTCGGTGTTGCGCTTGCGACCCCAAGGGTTCGGCTGGTTCTTCCACGCGCCGACGACGCCCTCGTCCAGGTGCCGTCGCAGCGGCTCACACATCGCCCGGAGGTCCCGCGTGATGCCGTCGCTGATGAGGTCGCTGTGACTGTTGTCCCGATGATTGTGGAACCCGTTTGCATCGGCCCGGGCAGCATGATCGTCAAAGGGCGTGAGCGACATGGGACTCAGCGTCTGCCGCGGGCTTGGCGTGAGACTGCGATGACCGCCTGCTATGAAAAGTTGGGTGAGGCCGCGCAATCCTGAAAGTTCCGGCTTCTTCGGATTGCGACCTGCATGGCAGAATTCAACTGCTCACCCGTCCCGCATCGCCTCGAAGTCCACCGCGTAGTGGCTCTGCGCCG
>JAIVGT010000332.1 GCA_020201485.1 Halobacteriales archaeon | reverse complement strand
CTCCTGGGGCAGCCCGTGGAGCAACCCGGTGAGCGCGCCGTTCCCGGCGCCGCTCCCGTCGCCGTTCCCCGCGCCGTTCGGCGTGCCCTATGGCGTGCCCTCGGTGCCCGGCCTCACGCCGTTCGCATCGCCGCCCTACGGCGCGCCGACGGCGCCGGGCTTCGGCAGCTTCAGCCCCCTCGGTGGCATCGGGAGCTTCAACCCGGCCTTCGCGGGCATCTCCGCGCCCGCGTTCCGCTGACCGGGTGGCCGTCCGCGCCGGGCAGCTGCGGCTCCCGGCGCTTCGCTCTTTTTCTCCCCCAGCCTTGATGTAGCCGGAGCGCGCTCGCCGCGCGATGCCGCGCGCGCACACCCTGGCCGAGAAGATCCTCGCCCTGAAAGCGGGCAAGCAGGAGGTCCAGCCGGGCGAGATCGTGGACGCGAAGGTGGACATCGCCATGGCGCACGAGGCGTGCGCGCAGGTCGTGAAGCCCCTGGCGGAGATGGGCGCGACGCGCATCTGGGACCCGAGCCGCGTCGTGGTGCCCATCGACCACTGGGTCCCTGCGAGCACGGACGCCAGCGCGCGGCTGCACCAGACCATCCGCCAGTTCTGCGAGAAGTACGGCGTGGAGCACCTGTACGACCTGGGCCGGCAGGGCATCTGCCACCAGATCATGGTCGAGGAGGGCTTCGTGCTCCCCGGCGACCTCATGGTGGGCACGGATTCCCACAGCAACATGGCGGGCGCGATGGGCGCGTTCGCCGCCGGCATCGGGCCGACGGAGATGGCCGCGGTCATGGCCACGGGCGAGATCTGGCTGCGCGTGCCGGAGACGATGCGGTTCACGGTGCGCGGCGAGCTGAGCTTCCCGGTCATGAGCAAGGACCTCGTGCTCAAGATCATCGGCACCATCGGCGATGACGGTGCGCGCTACCGGGCCGTGGAGTTCGCCGGCGACGGCATCGAGCGCATGGACATGTGGCAGCGCTTCACGCTCACGAACATGACGACGGAGATGGGGGCGAAGACCGGCATCATCCCCGCGGACGGCAAGACCCTGGGATACCTGCGCGCGCGCGACATCAAGAACGGCCGGGGCAAGGACATCGCGAAGCACGCCGACCTGCGCGACGACCCCGGGGCGAGGTTCCACACCGAGCTCGACTTCGAGGCGGCCGAGCTCGAGCCCCAAGTAGCGTGCCCGACGACGCCGGACAACGTGAAGAACGTGCGCGAGGTCAGCGTGCCCAAGGTGGACCAGGTGTTCATCGGGAGCTGCACGAACGCGCGCCTGGAGGACCTGCGCGTCAGCGCCGCCATCCTCAAGGGCAGCACGGTGAAGCGGGGCACGCGCCTCGTGGTGTTCCCGGCGAGCACGACCATCTACCTGCAGGCGATGAAGGAGGGCCTGCTCCAGACCATCGTCGAAGCGGGCGGCGTGTTCAACGCCGCGAGCTGCGGGGCCTGCTTCGGCGGCATGGGCGGCGTGCTGGCGCAGAAGGAGGTGTGCGTGAGCACGAGCAACCGCAACTACGTGGGCCGGATGGGGCATCCGGAGTCCATGAGCTACCTCGTCAGCCCGGCGACCGCGGCCGCGACCGCCATCGAAGGCAAGCTCACCGACCCGCGCGAGCTGCTCTCGCCCGAGGACGCGCGGCGCATGTTCGCGGAGGCGAACCGGCCGGAGCCGAAGGTCGCGCTGCCCGTGCTGCGCTGAGCCGCGATGCGAGGGGCTTATGCCCCCGCGGGCTCGTCCCGGTCCGTGGATGCGCGACGCGAGCGCCGGTACCGCGACAAGCTGCAGCACGCCGACGAGGCGTTGCGTGATGTCCAGGCGTGGCTCGGCGAAGCCGCGACCGATCGGAAGAGCCGCCGTGCCGTGTACAAGGCGTTCCAGGAGGCGTGCGAGGCCGCGACCGACCTCGCTGCGATGGTGCTCGTGGATGCCGGCCTGACCGCGAAGGACGACTACACGAACCTCGACGCCGCAGAGAAGGTGCTCGGCCTCGCCGGGGGCACGCGCCACCTGAAGGAGGCGACGGGCTTGCGCAACCGGCTCGTGCACGAGTACAATGGCCTCGACGATGGCGTCGCCCTCGCCGCGATGCGCGAGCTGGAGCCCGTCGTGCGGGACTTCCTCGAGGAGGTGGAGCGTTGGCTGACCTCGCGCGCGTGAGGCGGGACTTCCTGCCCATCGCGGAAGACGTGATGGGCGTCTACGTCTTCGGCTCGCACGCCGAAGGCGCGGCCACGCCCCGTTCCGACATCGACGTCTGCATCGTGGGCGGGCCTGGTGTGCCACCGCAGGAGGCGCTCCGCCTCGCGTGGTCGCGCGCGGACCTGGGCGGTCAGCCGTACGACGTGAAGGCGTTCGAGGAGCTGCCGCTCTACCTCAAGGCCGAGGTCCTCGAGCACGGCGTGCTGGTCCACGCGCGGGACGAGCCCCGGCTCTCCGAGTACCTGCGCACCTGGCGCAAGATCTGGGCCGACCAGGCGCACCGGAACCAGCCGAACGCCGAGGACATGGCGCGCATCGCAGCCGCTCGCCGCGCCCAGCCCTGAGCGCCCGGGGCGAGGAGGAGCGGCCTGCTCCAGGTCATCGTCGGGCGGACGCCTGGCCCCCGGCCGAGATCCCGGCTCGCGCTGGGTCAAGCCCCGCGGAAGTCGTCGAAGATGCGCACGTTCCAGTGCGCGCCGAGATGCTTGTGCAGCTGCTTCCAGCTCGCCACGGTCCACGTCGCGCCGGCGACGAGGCCGGCCCGCGCCCACGGCTCCAGCGCGGCGCGCAGGTCGGTGTCGGGGTGGAGGTAGAACAGCACGCGGCGCGCGTCGTGGCCGCCCCCGCGCACCCACCGCGCCACGGGTGCGGCGTCGTCCCCCGGGCAGAGGAGCACGGCCATGATCCAGGACGCGCCGACCCCGACCAACGGAAGCTGCTCCGGGGCGACGATGCGGAAGGAGCGGCCTCGTACGCTGCGCCGTTCGTCCTGGGCGATGGTGATGCACGGCTCGCGGCCGGCGACGAGGATGCCCTCGGATGCGCCGTGGTGCGCCCGGACCACGGACCGGAAGTCGGATGGGGGGTCGGCCACGCTCAGCCCAGGACGCCGGCGCGCCGGGCTTCCTCCAGGGTGCGCGCGATGGGCAGCATCTCGTGCGCCTTCAGCACGACGAGCACCCCGAGGGAGGTGGCGGCGTAGTAGCGCGGGTCGGCCGGGTCGTCGAGGCGCGCGCCTTGCCGGACCAGCCCGCTCTCGCCGAGCCGCTCCAAGGCGCGCGTGAGCAGCGTCTCGGAGGCCCGGCGGGGCAGCAGCCCGCGCAGCTCCCGGTAGCGCTTGGGCTCGGCCAGCAGCGCTTCGAGGAGGCGCAGGTCGAGGTCCGAGCGCCGGCCGAGGAGCGCGTGGGCCAGCTTGACCTCGTGGCTCGGCTCGGGCAGGGGGAAGGCCATCACACACAACATGTGTGTGCACGGTAGATAGCCCTTTCGTCCCGCCCGTCAGCGGTCCACGTGCGCTCCCTGCGGCGCGGCCTGCAGCGGCCCGGCGCGGAGGACGCGCGCGAGCACGCCGTCGCCCGCGT
>JAIVGT010000331.1 GCA_020201485.1 Halobacteriales archaeon | reverse complement strand
GCGCAGGCGTTCGGCTCGCACGTCGTCCACGAGCGTCTCCAGCTCGACCTCGACCCCGGTGGCCTTGGCCCGGTTGCGCGCCTCCTCGAAGAGGAACGTCGGCCATTGACGGAACAGGACCGCCGCCGCGTCTTGGAGGTCCTCCCGCTGGCCTGCCGCGTCGAGTTTGGCGTTCCGGAGCTTGGACGCGACGAAATCTTCCGGACTGACGAACCAAAGCGCCATGCCCGCGATGTTCTGCTGGCGCCGGCGAACGAACTCGATGGCATCTTCGCGGCCGACCAGGAACACGTCGAAGGGCAACGCGGGGAACGGGAGAACGTAGCGCATGCCGAACGCGGTGGAGTATGGCCCGAGCGGCTCGACCCCGGCGCTCGCGAGCACGCCGCGGACCTTGCCTCCGACGACTCCCGGCTCTTCGTCCACGACGACGGCGATGTCGAAGTCCCGTGTCGTCCGCGGATCACCCCAGGCGAACGACGCCAGTCCCCCCACGACCATGTACGGGATGCCAGCGCGTTCGAGCACAGCGACGAGGCGGCGGAGCGTGTCGAACGCCCCCTCCGGCGGCTCCACGGAGGCCTCAGGGCGCCCGCCGGCGAGCGGCGTGGGCGGCTTCGCTCAGTTCGACACCGACGAGGAAGCTCCGTTCGGCAGGCTCGCCCTCGTAGAGACGCAGGTGGAAGAAGCGCTCGCGCATCCGTCGGCTGCGGAGCGTCGCGTGGATGGAATCCACCATCTCCGCCTGCGTGCGCATGCGAAGGAAGTCCGGCTGCCATCACATGTAGTTTGCGATGGGCTGCCGGGGGCGTCCCCTTTGGACGACTCCATCGGACGGGCGACGAGCATCGTCACGAGCGCGTCACCGCTCGTCTGCTGCTAAACGCCCTCGGCGCGCCGGACCTTCGCATCGCCGAGATGACGACGCGGGGCTCCTAGCCGCGCGAACACCTTCTGCATTTCCGGACGATGGAGGTGCTGATCCTGCGACATGCCCCTGCACATCCGTGATTTTCGCTGGTCTCAGCCCAGGAAGCAAGCCAATGCCTCGGCAGCATCTCCTAGACGCTACGAAACGGGGATGGTGGCGAAGCTTTCTCGCCGCGGGGAAAGCGCGCCCCCAGGATTGCGAGCGATGAACCCTCGAGCGACGAGTTGGCTGACGTGATAGTCGACCAACTGCCTCGAGCACCCAAGTTCACGGGAAAGATCGCGGACAGCGATGCCAGGACGCGCGTCAACGAGCGCGAGGATGCCTCGCGCGAGGGGCGCGAGCGGCGTGGACGCCGGTACCGGCCCCGCTGGATAGAACCGGCGCAGCATGCCGTCGCGAACGCTCCGGACGAGGCCTTCTCGTTCCAGCACCCGCAAGTGGTAGACTGCGTTGCCGTAGCTGCCCACGTCTCGGGCAAGCTGGCGCAGGTGCGTGCCGGGCTGCTCCGCGATGCGGCCGAGGAGCAGGTTGCGGGTGGATTGGTCCGGCAGCTCGCGCCCGCGCAGCCGCGTGTAGCCGAGGGCGAAGAGGCTCTTCAGCATCAGCCACCGACCGGCCTCGGTCAACGCGACGGCAGCACTCGCCAAGAGCGCGAAGGCC
Organism: Halobacteriales archaeon; assembly: GCA_020201485.1. Lineage (GTDB taxonomy): Archaea > Thermoplasmatota > SW-10-69-26 > JACQPN01 > JAIVGT01 > JAIVGT01. Next base: position 4,590 of record JAIVGT010000331.1, on the reverse strand, counting down.
GCAGCGACGAGTGTCGCTTTCCGGAGCTCACCGCCATCGTGCACGACCACGGACCGCTCGTCGTCGATGCGGACTTTGGCCGGGTCGAAGATGACGCTGCGGAGTTCGACGTTCGCCGAGCCGCCCCAGAGCCACAGGTCGTACCGGACGTTCTCGAAGACGCCGCCCTGCAGGGTGGCGTAGCCGTACTCGTTTGCGAGGCCGATGCCGTTGCCGACGACCGTGTTGTTGACGAACCGGACGCCGCGCGCATCGCCGCCTAGGCCGATGCCGACGTTGTTGCCCCGGAACTCGTTGCCGGCGATGAGAACGTCCTGCGCGTTGCCCGTCCCCGGCCGCGGCGCATCCGACCTGGCGCCGACCTGCAGCGCCGCCCACCACGGGGCGTTCCAGGCCGCTTCCGCATCGCCGTGGCCCTCGAAGACGTTCGACGCAAGGACGATTGGCCCGCCGCCCCCGCCAAGGTCGAGCTCCACGCCGCGCTCGTTCGAACGGAAGACGTTGCGGCGAGCGTCGAGGGAACCATCCGTGCTCGCCCAGAGTGCGACAGCGTTGTCCTCGAAGGTGGAGTTTGCGAGGAGCAGACGGCCGCCCTCCACGACGAGAGCGCGGGTCGTCCCGGCACTGCGGCAGACCTGGGCTTGCCAGGTGCGCCAGCAATCCTCGTCCCTGTCGGCGCACGCCACTTCGCGCCGCGCGACTTCGCCGGTCGCCCCGGCATCGCTCGCCGTCGTGGGGCAGGCGACCTGGGCAGGCGGTCCAGGGAGGTAGCCGTTGCGGCGGAACGTGTCGTCGCGGACGTCCGCGCTCCCGGCTTCGACGCAGAGCGCCACTGTGTTGTTCGTCCAACGCGTGTCCGCGCTCCGCAGGGTCCCGAGGGAACGGACCGCGCAGCCGGGCGAGCTGAGGGGGAAGTCCGCAGCATCCACCCGGGCATGCTCGAGGATCGCTTCTCCACCAGCCAGCACGGTGAGGTTCGTGCGCCAGGACACGGGCGAGCTCGACGTTCCAGCCACGCGCAGCACGGACCACGAGCGTCACGCCTGCCGGCACGACGAAGCGGTCGTGCAGGACGACGTCTCCGGACCAGCGCAGCACGGGCTCGGCCTGCCCGCCGGCCGCGGGAAGGTGGAGGAGGAGCGTCGCCAGCAGCACGAAGGGGACCCAGCGCACAGCCCCGATTCGTTGCGGCCAGGCATATACAGATTGAATCACGACTTGCGTGCTCCACGCTCGTCCCATCGAGCTTGCGACGAAACGGAAGCCAGCGGAAAAAGCAAGGAGGGAGGGCGCCGGGCACGTGGCCCGGCACCGAGGCGCGTCCGGCGCTCAGCCGCCCAATCCCGGCGGCGCGTAGAACAGCGCCGGGGCTCCGGCGGCGCAGGCCTGCGTGAACGCGTCGTGCGTTCCGGTCGCGGTGAGCTGCGCGTCGAAAGCGAGGGCGGCGTACGGGTCCACGACGCCCCATCCGGTGCTGAAGTCGCGGCCGGGGGCCGGCGCGTCCGTGGCCGTCACGTCGAGGATGCAGCGCAGCTCGACGTTCGTGAGCGCCGGGTCCTGGGCCTTCACCAACGCCGCGCTGCCCGCGACGTGGGGCGTGGCCATGCTCGTGCCGTCGATGCTGCCGTAGCCGGAGTTGCTGCAGAGCGGCGGGCCGTTGCAGGGCGGGAAGGTGCTGAGCACGCCCACGCCGGGCGCGGCGATCTCCACCTTGAAGCCGCAGCTGCTGAACTGCGCCGGGACCAGGCCGTCGGGCTGGTTCACGGCAGCCACCGCCATGCTGCCCGGGTAGAGGGCGGGCTGGCCCACGGTGCCGGCGCCGGGGATGGGCCGGCAGCCGCTGTTGCCCGCGGCGCTGACGACGAGCACGTCGTGCGCGTAGGCGTACGCGACGGCGTCGGCCACGACCTGCGGCGCGCCCGAGCCGCCCAGGCTCATGCTGATGATGTCCGCGCCGTTGTCCGCGGCCCACACGATGCCGGCCGCGACCCAGGTCCACTGCCCGCTGCCGCCCGCGCCCAGGACCTTGCCCATACCCAGGCAGCTCTGGCTCGTGCCGGCCACGCCCAGGCCGTTGTTCGTGACCGCGGCGATCGTGCCGCTGACGTGCGTGCCGTGGCCGAAACCGTCGTTGACCGTAGGCTCGCTCGGCACGAAGCTCGCGAACGGCCCGCACAGGTTGCCCTGCAGGTCGGGGTGCGCGAGGTAGATGCCGGTGTCGAGGACGATGACATGCACGCTGTGCGCGCCGAGGGTCGTGCCCCAGGCGAGGGGGGCGCCGATGGCGGGGTAGCCCCACTGCTGCGCATACAGCGGGTCGTTGGGCGTCAAGCCCTGGCCCGGGATGCTGGGCAGGGCGAGCACGCTCGCGATGCCGTCGCGGGACGCGGCGCGCACGCCAGCGCTGGCCTGCGCAGCGTCGAGGAAGCGGCCGGCGCTGCCGGCGTCGGCGAAGCGCGCGCTCACCCAGTGGAGCGTGTCGTCGCGCAGGAGGAGCTGGCCTCCGTGCGCGCCGAGCCAGGACTCGACGTTCGCGGGCACCGCGCCGGCGAAGCTGACGACGACCTCGTTCGCGACCTCGCCGGGAAGGACCGGCGGGCCTTGGTCCGCGGAAGCGGCGTAGCTGCCGATCGGCAGCGCGAGTCCGACCGCGAGCAGGCAGAGCAGCGTGCGTTGCATGGGAGCCCCGTCGGGCACCTGGGAACCAGGCCTTGAAGGCTCTCGGCAGAGCGTGGGCTGAATGGCGAGGAGAAGAAGGAGAACCGGGGGTCGGGCCCCCGCTCGTTCGCAGGCTCAGACAGGCAGGCTGTCGCATGCGTTTCCGCGCCGTGTCCGGAGCGCGGCCTCCGAGAGCTCGATGCCGATGAGCAGGCTCTCGCCGGGCGGCTCCCCTCCGTAGTGTGCGAGGTGAGCGAACCGCTCCTGCACGTCGCGCTGGCGCAGGCGCTCGCGCATCCGCCCGTACTCCGAGCCCGGCTGCATGGAAGGCACTCGTTGCGCGCGGCCCTGTAGTTTTGGGTCGCGGCCGGCGGCTCAGCCGTACACGGGTGCGAGGAACACCCCCCATAGGGCCGCGCCGAACCCAACGACACGAAATCATGACGAATCAAGGCGCCGACTTGGATCCGTTGACCATCCAAAGGGAACCATTTCACGAGGCACTTGGACTCCTTCGAGCAGCACCGGATCTTCATCGACACCGCGATGCTCCTGGACAAAAAACCGCCACGGCCCGGATGGAGGCAGGGCGAGGATCTCCATCGTGCTAGGATGAGAGACCGTACCGAGGAGCACCGTGTTTCCCCGAGGCGTGGTGTAGCCTCCTCGGCCAACTTCCAGGGGGGCCAGCGCAGGATTCAATGGTGTCAATCGGTACATGCCGACGAATGTTGAGGAGAGCGAGAAATCCAAACTCGCATTCGTCGAAACCCCCCCCGCAGGCGTTTCGAGCATCAGGCTGGCTTGAAAGTCGCTGAGGCGACGGAGGATAGCATCGTCGCCAGAGGCCACGGCGCCGCCGTCGCTACCCACATAGTTCTGCGTCAACCATCCGGTGACAGGGGCGCCAAACCACAACACGAGCATGGTCTCAATGGGCGGGACTGACTGACTTTCGAGGTCGTCAAAGCTCACGGTGAAGAGGAACGAGTGTTGCCCCTGCATGGAGAGACCGAGCACAGGAACAGGATTGTCACGGAGCGCCACGCCGTTGGCTTGCAGGCTGAATTGCGTCGAGACGCTCTGAATCACAGCTCCCTCATTCGTGTCCGGCCGAGACGTATTCCCATACGGGCTCAAGAAAACGTACCGCAAGCCCAGAAGGGAATCAGGTCCGTCATAAGCCCAGTGAAAATTGTTGGTGGTCCAGTTGTTCGCGCCCATGCGAATGGCGAGCCAATTCGCGTCGTCAAACCTGACGGCTCGGACTCCGTCCGAAGCAAGGATCGCCGCATCCAGGCCATACGACACGATCCGGGCCACGCGCTGCTGTTCTTCGACCGCGACATACCAAGTCCCACGGTACGGCACAATATTTTCGAGAAGAGCGCACCAGCCATCTGCTTCACAACGTGAGTGGGATTCCCATAGCGTTCCATCTGGCGCCAACATCGTGAGCTTCAATTCAGGCCCTCCAGGGGCGATGAATGTGCGGAACAGGAAGTAGTCGCCCTCGTCGAGGTCGATCGCAAACACGTCCCGAGTATCGGTCAGCGTGAGGTTCGCAACATAGCTAACGACGCTCGGTTGTTCGGGGCTGATCGTGCGAGCGGAAATACTTACAGCGGACCCAAGGTCGGATCCGGCGTCGCGGCCGCTCCCAGCGTCGTCTTGAGGAAACAGTCCAGCAACTGCGGCAGCGGGAAAGAGCACCTGCGCGAACAAGAGGACAAGAATGCAGAGCGAGCGCATCATCGCCTTCACCATCTCCGATGGGCTTTAGCTTTGCTCATGATCGGCCGAAGGAACATGTCGAGAAGGGATTCGCCGGGGGCACCTTCCCGAGGGGGCAAGGGGCCCATCAGCCGGAACCAAGGTTCGGCGGAAAACCAACGACCGTCCGGCTAGGCTCCATTAGGCTCCATATGTCAC
>JAIVGT010000330.1 GCA_020201485.1 Halobacteriales archaeon | reverse complement strand
ACCCACGAGACGGACGTGGCCTACCCGTTCGCGGAGACGGGCGTGCTCATCGGCGGCACGGACAGCCAGGGCAGCGGGGAGAGCTTCCCCATCATCGACACGCCGGGCGGCCTCGTCGTCGGCTCGGGCATCCTCATCGACATCGGCGACGGGGACGACAGCGTCTGCCCCTCGACCGACGACGGCCTGCCTTCCGCCGGCATGCTGAGCGGCGCGAGCTACCTCACGCGCACGCCGGGCGACGTGGACCGGGGGTGCGGGAAGTTCAACCTGCCCGTCGAGATGGACAACGAGGACCTCGAGCACTTCTTCCAGCACGTGCTGGGCGGCGCGGTCAGCGCCCGGGTGGTGGGATAGATGCGGGCGATGACGATGGCCGCGAGCGGTGCCATGCTGCTCGCGATGCTCCTGCCGGCGGTGCTCGCCGGCCCGCTGGGCGAGGAGGTCGCGGACCGGTGCTTCGAGCTCGACCCGCCGGACGAGGCCCCGTGCGAGGTCGCGGAGGGCGTCTTCGGCGGCCTGGAGCGGCCGGGCGCGAGCTTCGGCGACTTCCGCGGGGACGAGGCCGTGGCGCTGGAGGCGGCGAACTTCTACTTCAGCCCCAAGGTCAGCGTCATGCACGACCAGCAGTGGGTGGTGTGGGAGAACGGCAACCCACCCGGCGGCAACCGGCACAGCGTGGCGAGCAGCGACTGGGGCTGCGACGCGACGCACGCCCTCGGCGATTGCCAGGCGGTGCTGCCGGTCGCCGGCCTCGCCTTCGGCGGGGGTCGCGCGTTCAAGGCCACGGCGCCGCTGCAGCCGGGCGGCACCTTCGCGCTGTACGTGGACATCGCCAGCATGGACCCGGACGCGTACGTGCAGCTGCAGGACGGCAGCTACCTCATCACGTACCACTGCTACATCCACGGCGCGGCGCAGATGCAGGGCCAGCTCATCGTGACGGACGTCGAAGGCCCGAACTGAGCCCCGTCGCGCTCCTTCTCTTTCCTCACGCCGAGCCGGCAGGCTCGACCGGGAGCGCGTCGAGCAGGCCGTGGAAGGCGAAGGTCGTGCCGTCGCCGAGCGTCACCCGGTAGTCGAGGGGCACGGCGCGCTCGCCCTCGCCCGTGCGCACGTGCTGCGTCTGGCCGCGCGCGCCGTGCAGGTCGCTGACCCAGCCGGTCGCGTCGCGCGCGAGGAGGCCGCGGGGCGCGCTGCTGCTGAGCGGGGCGCACGCCGGGTTCGCGTCCACGGCGCGCACCGCCATGCGCACGTGCTCGCCCCACACGGTGTAGAGCGCGGCCGCCGTGAGGCCGCACCGCGTCTCCTTCCCCGCGGCATCGGTGACGGTCAGCTCCCCCCGGCCGACGAGCAAGCGGTCCGGTCGCTCCGAGGCGCGCCAATCGCCGAGCGCGGCGTCGAGGCCGGCGAGCGTGAACGGGATGCCCGCGTCGCGCTCTGCGCGCAACTGCTTCGCCACGACCGCCGCGACCTGCGACGGAGCGTTGAGGACGGGACGCGACGGGTCCACCATCTTGGTGGTGCCCGAGGGCACGGCCGCGTCGTCCGCTGCGGGCGCGCTCGCTCCGAGGATGCTGATGGTCACGTCCGCGCGCAGGTGCGGCGCGACCTGGGCGTGGACGTCGAGCGCGGGTGCGACCGGCAGCGCGGGAACCTGCGCCGGCAGCGGCACGTCCTCGTGGACCGCGATGGGCTGGTCGAAGACGTGCTCCAGCCCCTCGACGCTGAGGGTCGGCGTGGCCGTGAGCAAGAGCGCCGATGCCGCGAGCCAGGCCGCGCGGGCGAGCACATGTTGTCACACGCTGGGGTGACAAAAGCGCATGCGCCACGCGCCTGGGCAGCGCAGCCTTCCGCCGGACAGGGTGCGTGCGCGGTGGGCTTCGGAGCGGGACCGGTCGCAATCGTCTGCGCCGCGATGCCCTCGGGCGGCGCGGCCTCGGCCTCCTGGAGCATCTGCAGAACGTGGTCGGCTCCGCCAGGACGGGACAAGCATTCATGGGACGCGGGACGGATGGCCGCGCGACGCCCGTGCGCTCCAGCTTGCTCCCGGTCCTGCTCGGCCTGCTCCTGCTCCTGCCGAGCGCCGGCACCCTGCCGCTCGGAGGGCGCGGACCGAGCCTCACCGACCTCGTCCTGGCGCGCGACGCGGACGCGCTGCGCGCGCGCTTCGCGCCGCCGGTGGATGGGCACCTGGCACCCAGCATCGCCTGGGGCTGGGCGCTCCGTGACGTGCCCGTCGGCAGCTCGCCGCCCCTCCGCGGCTCGCCGGGCCTGAGCGATGCGGTCGTTGCTGCGGAAAGCGCGCTCGGCCTGGGCACCGCGCCCGACGCCGTCGCCGCCATGCGCGCGCAGGAGCAGCTGCTGGACCCTGCGCTGGCGCACGCTGCCGCGCGCCTCGTCGATGCCCTCGTCGCGCACGGCGATGCGCAGCGAGCCTGGGCGCTCGGCGACGTGAGCACGGTGACGCCCGACCTCCGGGCGAGCGCGCTGCAGGCGGCGCGCGCCGTGGATGCGGTGCAGGACGCGATGCGCGGCGTGCGCGTCGTGCCCACGGACGGGAGCTTCCTGTTCCGCGACCCGTACGACCTCGTGCTCATCGGCGACGCCGGGCCGAACCTCTACGCCGGGAACCACGCGCCCCACGAGGTCGCGGACCCGGACGTGAACCTCCTCACGCTCGACCTGGGCGGCGACGACACCTACACCGAGGGAGCGGGCGCAGCCTACCCGTTCAGCCCGTGCTTCCGCTACGTGTACGACGAGAACCTGCACCGCTCGCGCCAAGGCGGCGACCTGCCCGATCCCTCCAAGCCCAGGCTCGGCTTCTGCGGCAACGGCCTGCCCGCCGCGGCGAGCATCGACCTCGCCGGCAACGACCGCTACGTGTCGCGCGTGACCCTGGGCAACGACCAGCACCACGCGGCGCAAGGCGGGGCGTTCTACGGCGGGCTGGGCATCCTCCTCGACGCGGCGGGGGACGACGTCTACGACGCCGAGATGGTCCAGGCGCCGGGCACGTACAACGCCTACCAGTCGGTCCAAGGCGCGGCCGGGGCGATCAGCTACGCGGCCCTCGGGTTCCTCTTCGACCTCGGCGGGAGCGACACCTACCTCGCCGCGCAGCAGCTCAGCGACACGCCCCTGCCCCCGCTCTACTACGCCCAGCAGCGCGCGCAAGGGGGAGATGACGGCATGCTCGTGGACCTCGCCGGCGATGACCGCTTCACCGTGGAGCAGCGCGGCCCGCAGCAGGCGTGGCAGACGGTGCAGGGCTTCGTCGGCATCCTCGTGGACGGCGGGGGCGCGGACCGCTACACGCTGCTCCAGGAGACGGGTCCGGGCAGCTACCAGCTGGGCACGGGCGGCGACGGCGTCCTCATCGAAGTCAGCGGCAGCGACGTGTACCTCGCGACGCAGCGCTGCCCGGGCGGATGCGCCTGGCAGGACGTGCAGGGCAGCGCCGAGCCCCTCGGCTTCGGCGTGCTCTACGAGGGCGGCGGCGACGACACCTACACCGCGCTCGCCGGCGACCTCGTGGCGCAGCGCGTGCACGGCTCCTGCTT
>JAIVGT010000329.1 GCA_020201485.1 Halobacteriales archaeon | reverse complement strand
TCCTCGGCCCGCTCAGCGACGACGACCTGCGCGCCAGCTACGCCGCCGCGGACGTGTTTGTGCTCCCGAGCGAGTACGAGGCGTTCGGCATCGTGCTCCTCGAGGCCATGGCCGCGGGCAAGCCGGTGGTGGCGACCCGCGCCGGCGGCATGGTCGAGGTCGTGGAGCACGGCCACACCGGGCTCCTCGTGCCGGTCGGCGACAGCGGCGCGCTCGCCGGGGCCCTGCGCGCGGTCCTGGGCGACCCGCAGCAGGCGCGCAGGATGGGCGAGCAGGGGCGGAGCCGCGTCCAGCAGGGCTTCACCTGGGACGCGGTCGTGCGCCGGACCGAGGACCTGTACGCGGCCCTGCTGCGCGCGTGACGGCGCACCTGCTGGCGCGAGGAAAGAGAAGGAGGGGCGGGCTGCTCCCGCCCGCGCTGCGCCTCAGCCGGTCTGGGCGAGGCGGATGTCCACGCTGCCGCCCGCGGCGCTCACGACGAAGCTCGGGTGCGTCGCCGTGTACACCGCGCCGCCCGCCTCGTGCCGGACGTGCGCCGTGTACGTGCCGGGCGCGAGGTGGAGGAGCAGCGTGCCGTTCTGCGCGGCCACGTCCCCCGCCCACAGGCCGCCGCTCGTCGGCTCCAGCAGCACGCTGGCACCGGCGGCGCCGGTCACGTTGCCCGCGCTGTCCACGAGCGTGAGGTTGAGGGTCGCCGGCGCGCCGGGCACGAGCTTCGTCAGGTTGTCCGGCAAGGTGAGCGAGCCCGCGCCCTGCGCGATGCCCCGCGCCGCCCCGAACACCAGGCCGTCCTGGCTCTCGCCGCGCAGGATGTACTGCCCCGGCGACAGGCTGAGGCTGAGCGTGCCGTTCGTCTGGCTGAAGCCGTTCAGGGGCAGGGCGGTGTTGTCCGCCTGGCGGAAGTCGGGCTGGGCGCGCAGGCGCACCTGGGGCACGCCCTCGTTCGCCTGCCGGACGTTGTCCGTGTTGTTGTCCCGCCACGTCGTGCCGTCCACGGCGACCTTCGCCAGGACGAGGGCGACGTCGTTCGTCGCCGCCTGGCCGGGCCGGACGGAGAACGGCGCGTCCTCGGCGCGCACCTCCTGGTCGTAGCCGTTGAGCGTCACGGCCAGGGTGTGCTGCCCCGGTGCGACGCGGGGCAGGGTGAAGGTCCCATCCGAGCCCGAGGTCACGTTCGTCGCGCCGTGGTCGAGGATGAGCTGCGCCCCCGACAGGCCGCGGTCGCCCGTGCCGTTGAGCTGGCGGTTGCCGTCGCGGTCGAAGTACACCTTGCCCGTGACGCTGCCGCTCTGGGCGGCGATGAGGCCCTGCGCCGTGGGCACGGCGAAGCCCTGCTCCGCCTGGGCCTGGCTGATGGCCAGGCTGGCGTTGCCCAGCTCCACGCCGTCCTTGAAGGCGCGGACGTGCACCTGGCCGGTCGTGCTGAACGGCAGGATGAGGCGGTACGTGCCCGACGCGTCCGTGGTCGCGCTGTCGTGGGGGACGTCGAAGTCGCCCGGGGCCAGGTCGCGGCCGTGCTGCACGCGGAAGCTCGACTTGAACGTGTCCGTGAGCAGGCCGACGCTCTGGTTGTAGATGCTCCCGCCCGCATCGTCGTAGGCGATGACCGTCGCCCCGGCCATGGGCTGGCCGTCGACGTTGACCGTCCCCTGGAGCGTGGCCCCGGGGTAGTACTGGAGCATGCGCACGCTCTGCTCCAGGTACACGACGCGGAAGTGCGACAGGCAGAAGCCGGGCATGGGCAGGCCGGGCAGGGAGTCGCCCTCGACGGGATAGCTCACCGCCGGCGCGTCGCACGACGTGGCCGGCAGGGCGGCGAAGCCCACGGGCGTGCCGATGTACGTGCGGTAGAACATGCTGTTGAAGAACGGCTCCTTGTACTTGTAGATCTGGAACGGCTGCCCCTGGATCTGGCTGGCGAGCACGAGGTTGTGCTGGATGGCGCTCCACTCGGCGACGGTGAACTCCGTCTTCGGGCGGTGCGTGACCGGGTCCGTCTGGCCGGGCACGTTCGCGCGGATGATGGCCTCGACGTAGTCGTCGGGGTTGTGGTCGCTGAGCGTGACCGGGGCGTAGAAGATGCTGCCGAAGTCGATGCTCGGCGTCTGCGGGTTGTCGTAGGGGAAGAGGCGCACGTCCGCGGCGAAGTAGCGGATGTGGTTCTGCGTCTGGGCCTCGATGAGGCCGAGCGCCTTCACCGCCTGCGCCAGGTCCACCGCCGGGCTGTAGCTGTACGTCGACAGGCTCGCGTACGCGGCTTGCGGGTCGGTGACGCCCGCCTGCTGCAGCGCGTTGGTGATGACGCTCTGGTCGAGCTGGCCCGCCTTGACGCGGTCCATCTCCCGGGCGATGAACAGCTGCACGGCCTCCGTCTCGTTCTGGGCGACGATGAAGTGCCCGGCGAAGGAGTAGCCGTTCTGGAAGTTGTCCGCGACCGCCGGGTGGTGCCCGAGGCTGATGGCCCAGTGGCCGTAGTCCCACCACGACAGGAACGCCGGCCGCTGCTCCGCGGGCAGGCTGCTGTCCTGGTGCTGCAGCCATTCGAAGAGGTTCTTCCAATAGTCGCTGATGAAGTCCTGGCCGAACGCGCCGAAGCGCTGCTGGATGAACGTGTCCTTCCGGTTCGCGCTCGTGTCCGGCAGCCCCTTCGCCCGCAGCTCGTCGGCGATGAACTGGCTCTCCACCTTCGGCGGGATGGCCGCGTCGACGGCGAGCATGACGTTCGGGAAGATGAGGAGCAGGGCGAGCAACACCGCGCCCAGCACGTGCCAGGCGTTCACGCTGCGCTTCAGCGCGTCGCGGCTCACGCCGCCGAAGCCGGCGAGGTTCTTGCCGATGCTGGCGAAGTCCAGCCGGTCCACGATGAGGCTGATGCCGTAGCCGCCGAGCAGGGCGAACACGGGCACGGCGTTGGCCAGGAAGCGCACGGCGCTCTCCGCCATGAAGATGGCCACCACGCCCCACACCGCCATGAACGTGGTCGCGCTCCCCCACGCCTTGCGGTTGCCCCAGATGAGGTACACCAAGGCCCCGATGGCGAAGAAGAACCCCACCACCCCCATGCCGAACACCATGGTGTCGAAGTCGGCCGGGTGGGCCTCGGCGATGGTCGTGTACAGCTTCGTCTGCCGGAAGTAGACGAGCGGCGCGAGCAGGCTCTGCGCCACGCTCGGCAGGGCGACGAACGCCAGCACCAGGGTGAGCAGCCCGGCGAGCAGCACGAGGGGCAGGACGAGCACGAACGGCATGTCGCGGCTCGCGGTGAAGATGGCCCCGAGCACGATCCAGCCGACGAGGATGAACACCATGGGCAGGAGCGTGTCGAAGACCGCGCTCAGCTGCGGGTTCAGGTAGTACGGCAGGCTGACGACGATGCCGACGAGCAGCGTGACGAGGATGATGAAGAACAGGTGGGTGTTGTCCTTGCGCCGCCAGTGGTTGGCGAGGAGCTGGACCAGGCCGAACAGGAGCATGATGCCCGCGACGTAGGGCCAGCCCTTCCAGCTCAGGCCCACGCCGGCCAGGCTGATGCCGCTCAGCCCGGCGAAGGCCAGGCTGAGCTGGTT
>JAIVGT010000328.1 GCA_020201485.1 Halobacteriales archaeon | reverse complement strand
GTGGAGGCGGAGCGTCGCGGGCGCGGTGAAGCTCGCGGTGTCCTGGTAGTGATCGATGTCGCCGGAAGCGCGCAGGCCCTCGCGCAGCGCGGCGACCTCCGGGTGGACGTGGGCGCGCATGCGCGCCATGACCTTGGCGAAGTCCACGCCGCGCAGCTCGGCGTCGATGCCGAACTCGCCGGCCTGCTCCACGATGCGCAGGATATCGGCCGCTGCGACGAGGAGCTTCGTCGGGATGCAGCCCCGCGTGAGGCAGATGCCCCCAGCCTCGTCCTTGTCGATGACGGCGGCGCGCGCGCCGGGGTGCGCGCCGAGGAACGCGTCCACCACGCCCAAGGCGCTCCCGGTGCCGATGGCGACGAGGTCGTAGTCCCGCGGGGCCACGGACGCCAACGCGCATCCCGCCGCTTGAACGTGTGGGCGGGCCCCAGCTGCGCTTCGCGTTCCGCGCTCGCGGCCTGCCGGCAGCCGCTCACAGCGACGGTCGCGTTCCGCGCTCGGCCCTCGCGGGCAGGGCCTCGGGCCCCAACGGCGGCCGCGTTCCGGCCTCGCTCGGACAGGGCCCTCGCTCGGCCTTCACGCGACGGCGCCCTTCGCCATCTCCAGGAAGGTCTTGACCGCGAACTTTCCGCCGAGCACGGGGTGCTTCGCCACGTGCATGGCCAGGCGCGGGATCTCGACCTGGGCGTCGCTGCTCGTCACGCGGAACGCGCCCATCTCCTTGATCATGATGTCGATCTCGCGGTTGTCGAGGTTGTACAGGACCTTCTTCAGCGCGTAGTGCATGCGCAGCGTCCAGCCGATGCGGCTCGTCCAGCCGCGCTCGTAGTCCTCGGCGCTGCCGCCGCGCGCCACCGTCTTGCCGGCCTCCTCGCCCGCCACGCGGCCGAACCAGATGCCGCCGCCGTGCAGGGCGCTGACGTGCCGGCCCGCGTCGCCGACGACGAAGATGTTCTCGAAGGCCGTCTGCAGGGGCACGCCCGTGGGGATGAGGCCGCCGTTCTCGCTCACGGTCGGGCCGGCGTACTCCGGGTGCGTGGCCTGGAACTGCTGCAGGCACTCCTTCGCGGAGCGGCCGGGCATGCGGTTGTGCTCCATGTCCACGCCGATGCCGAGGCGCGTGTAGCGTCCCGCCTTGACCGGGTTGCCGCCGTCCCAGTACGGGTGCCGGCTGGTGAAGCTCCAGATGTAGCCCGTCTTGCACGCCCAGTTGCCGTTCGGCTCCTGCGTCGGGTCGCGCTTGAACCACAGCTCCAGGCGCTCGATGGGGATGGGCTCGGGCAGAGGCACGGTCCACTGAAGGCCGACGTGCACGTCCTGCGGCTCCTCGTCGATCTTGAAGCCGAGGCGCTTCGCCACGACCGCGGTCGGACCGGAGGCGTCGATGACGTAGTCGGTGAGGACCTCGTACTCGCCGTCGGCGTTGTGGGCCTTCACGAGCCACTTGCCGTTCTCGCGCTTCAGGTCGTCGAAGTGGTTGTTGCGGCGCACATCGGCGCCCTCGGCGATGGCCTTGCACAGGAGCCACTCGTCGAAGCCCCACCGGTCGAGCACCGCGCCCAGCTCCGGCCGGCCGAGGTCATCGGCGTGGATGCTGGCGCTCTCCGTCGGGCCGTGCACCTGGACCTCCTTGATGGGGGTCTCGATGACGCTCGCCGGGAGCTTCATCCCCATCTCCTCGATCCAGTTGAAGCCCACGCCGCCCGCGCACGTGCCGTGCGGCCGGGCCCGCTTCTCCAGGAGGATGACGTTCTTCTTCGGAGCAAGGCGAGCGATGTTCTCCGCAGCGCCCGCGCCGGCCGGGCCTCCGCCGACGACGACGCAGTCTGCAGTCTCACGGTGCCGCATGGCGCGACGAACGGCGCGTCCCTATTTGAACGCTCGCTGCGGGGGATGTGCGATTCTTTCCGGCCGCGTCACGACGGAGAAGCGCCGGGGGACAGGGCCGTTCCGCCCCACGGACCGGTCCTCACTCGATGTACCGGATGGCCTCGGCCGGGGCGAGCCGGGCCGCGCGGCGGGCCGGGGCGAGGGTCGCGGCCAGGGTCGCCACGTAGGCGAGCAGGAGGATGACCGCGATGTCCAGCCAGGGCACGCGGAAGGGCACGCCGATGCTGGCCAGGCTCTTCAGGTGCGCGCCCCACGCGACCGCGAAGCCCACGCTCACCCCGACGATGGCCCCGAGGGTGAACGTGAACAGGCCCTCGACGAGGAAGCTGCGGAAGACCAAGGCTCGCGACAGGCCGATGGCGCGCAGCATGCCCACCTCCTGCCGGCGCTCGTACACGCTGCGCGCGGTCACGATGCCCAGGCTGGCGATGCCGAGGACGAGGCCGAAGCCGAGGTAGACCTCGAACAGCCGGCTCAGGCGCTGCTGCTGCTGCACGGGTGCGAGGCTGGCGACGGCGACGCTCTCCGCGTCCGCCCCGGCGTCCTGCTGCGTGCGCTCGATGGCCGCGCCCACCGCCCCCGCGTCCGCGCCGGGCGCGAGCTTCAGCAGGTGCACGCCGTGCAGGCTGTCGAAGTTGCTGGCCACGACCGGCTTGCTCACGAACAGGCCGTTGTAGTAGACCTGCTTCTGGATGGCGACGATGGTCAGGTTGACGGTGCCGGCGCGCGTCTTCATGCGCAGCACGTCGCCGACGTGGTGCACGCCGGGCAGGGCGTCGGGGCCGTTGCTGTACGTGCTGCTCACGACGACGAGGGTCGGGTCGCGCAGCACGGCCTGGTACGCGTCGCGCGCCGTGGGGAAGCGCGCGTCCAGCTCGACGAGGGAGAAGTCCTGCTGCTGCACGAAGCCCTCGTCGAAGCCGTAGATGTTGTCGAGGGGCAGGCCGTGGTAGCGCACCAGCGCCCCGTCCACGGTGATGAGCCGGCCGCCGAACACCTGGACGAAGTCCAGGCTCGTCACGCTGCGCACGCTGGCCAGGGCCGGCTCGCGCCCCTGCGCGGCGACGAGGCGCTGCGCGAAGTCGGCGACGGGCACGGTCGTCTCGGCGCGCACGTCGAAGCCGCCGCCCTGGTCGCCCGGGTCGGGCGTGAGCACGGCGAAGATGATGCTGAACATGACCACGGTCGTGAGCACGAGGGCGAACATGACCACGGTCAGCCCGGTGCGCAGCTTCTTGTGCAGCGGGTAGGCCATGCTCGTGCGCGCGATGGGGCGCACGCTGCGCACGCGCTGCACGAGGGCGGCGCTCACCCGGGGCAGGGCCTTGCTCTGCACGAGGAGGAGCACGGCCGCGAGCACGATGAGCACGCCGCGGATGGCCCCGACGACCATGCCTTCCATGCTCACCGGGAAGTCGAAGAGCACGTTCGTGACGAGGTTCCAGGCGAGGATGGCGACGGCGGTGAGCTTCACCGCGACGCTGCGCGCGAGGAGGCGCGCCAGGAGCAGCCCTGCCCCGAAGATGACGAGGTTCGGGCCGTGGATGAGCGCCACGAACGGCCCGCCGAGCAGCGACCACGCCGTGAGGGGCAGGCCGATGAGGAGCATGGCGAGGGCGGCGAGGTCCGTGCCCTTGCCGATGGGCTGGTCCGGCTCCTCCAGCCGGCGGATGGAGC
>JAIVGT010000138.1 GCA_020201485.1 Halobacteriales archaeon | reverse complement strand
GGGTCCTGATGGTCAGCGGCAGCGACATGCACGGCACGCCCATCACGGTCAAGGCCGAGGCGGAGGGCGTCGCGCCCGAGGCGCTGGCGAAGCGCTTCAACGCCCAGCACATCCAGGACCTGCGCGCGCTCCACATCGACTTCGGCGCGCCCGGCCAGCCGTACGGGCCGTGGGGCCTGTTCACGAGCACGGCCACGCCCAACCACGCCAGCACCGCCCAGGACATCTTCCGCGTCCTGCTCAAGAAGGGCCACATCGGCAAGCGCAGCATGCGCGCGCCGTACGACCCGAAGGCGAAGCGCTTTCTGCCCGACCGGTACGTGGAGGGGACGTGCCCGCACTGCGCGTTCCCCGACGCCCGGGGCGACCAGTGCGACAACTGCGGCAAGACCCTCGACCCTCAGGAATTGAAGAACCCGCGCAGCAAGCTGAGCGGCGCGGCCCCGGAGTACCGCGACACGGAGCACTACTTCCTCCAGCTCCCGCACTTCCAGGCCCAGCTGCAGGCGTGGAGCGAGGCCCAGGCGGCGAAGGTGCCGTGGCGCTCCAACACCATCAACTTCACGCGCAACTGGCTGACCGAGGGCCTGAAGGAGCGCGCCATCACGCGCGACATAGCGTACGGCGTGCGCCTCCCGCCCGAGGTGGAGCAGCACGACCCGCAGTTCGCCGACAAGCGCATCTACGTCTGGTTCGAGGCGGTCATCGGCTACCTGAGCGCGGCCAAGGAATGGTCGCAGCGGCAGGGCCAGCCCGACGAATGGCAGCGCTGGTGGCTCGACCCGCACGCCCGGCACTTCTACTTCCTGGGCAAGGACAACATCCCGTTCCACACCATCATCTGGCCGGCGATGATCCTCGGCTACGCAGAGGGCACGGGGCAGCCGTACCAGCTCCCCTACGACGTGCCGGCGAACGAGTTCATGAACTTCAGCGGGAGCAAGCTCAGCAAGAGCCGGGGCAACCTCATCACGGTGCAGGACATCACGCAGCGCTTCCAGGCCGATGCCGTGCGCTACTACCTCGCCTCGAACATGCCCGACACGCGCGACGCGGACTTCGCCTGGGAGGAGTTCGTGCGGAAGACGAACGAGGAGCTGGTCGCAGCCTTGGGCAACTTCGGGCACCGCACGCTCACCTTCGCCCACAAGCAGTGGGGCCAGGTCCCCGACCCGAGGAAGCACCGGCCGAGCGGCGACGAGGCGCAGAAGCTCGAGGAGTCGTACCTCAAGCCCATCCGCGCCGAGCTCGCCGCGGTCACACGGCACCTCGACGCGTGCCGGTTCAAGGACGGCATGAAGGGCGTGATGCAGGTGGCGATGCACGCCAACCGCATGTTCAACGACCTCCAGCCGTGGAAGACGCTCAAGGTGGACCCGGACCGCTGCGCGCGCGACATCCACGAGTGCCTGCGCGTGGCCAAGACGCTGAGCCTGGCCATGGCCCCGTTCCTGCCCCAGGCCGCGGAGCAGCTCTGGCACCAGCTGGGCGAGCCGGGCAGCGTGCACGCCCAGCCCTGGCCCGACGACGTCGCCACCATCGCGGCCGGCCAGGCGCTCCGCGAGCCCCGCGTGCTGTTCGCGAAGATCGACCCGGACACGGTGAAGGACCTGCTCGAGCCAGGGGAGCCGAAGATGACGCAACCGCACGCGCCCGCCCAGCCCGCCGCGCCGCCCATGACGCCCAGCCCGACGCCGGACCGCATCACGCTCGCCGAGTTCCAGCGCGTGCAGCTCCGCGTGGGCGTGGTGCGGAGCGTGGAGCCCCACCCGAAGGCGGACAAGCTGTACGTGCTCAAGGTGGACATCGGCGGGGAGGAGCGCCAGCTCGTCGCCGGGCTGCGCGCGCACGTCACGCCCGAGGAGCTGCTCGGCAGGCACGTCGTCGTGGTCGCGAACCTGGAGCCGGCGAACCTGCGCGGGGTGGAGAGCCAGGGCATGCTGCTCGCGGCCGAGCTCGACGGGAAGGTCGTCCCCCTGACAACGCAGGGCGACATCGGGCCCGGTGCCAAGGTGCGCTGAATGGCGAAGAAGGCGCGCGACGAGCCGCCGCCCCTGGAAGCGGGCCTGAAGGGGCCGGACTACGGGCCCATCGCCGACCCCGGGGAGGAGCCGGACGAGTACCTGCTCATCAAGATCGTGGAGGCGAACGGGGAGCACCTGAAGACGATGCGCTGGTGCCTGGGCATCGGGGTCGTGCTCCTCGTGCTCAGCCCGGTCGTCGGGCCGATCTACGGCTTCACCGCCATGCTCGCCCTGAACCTCGCCGCCGGGCTGTCCTTCGCCATCGGCTTCCACGCCCTGGCCCGGCAGCTCGAATTGCTGCGGCGCGCCGTGGCGGCGACGGATTACTACGTGTTCGGGGAGCAGAGCGAGCACGAGCAGTGATGGCTTACGGCGTGATCCGGCAAGGGGAGGCTTCGGCACGGTCTCCGAAGTCATCTGACACACGCGTGGATCCCTGACCGACCTTCATGGGCTACGGACAGAGGCTAGCGAAGCCCCGCGCACTATCGAAGCGTGGTGGATGCAAGTCGCCATCCATGACAATGTGAGCGGAATAATCAAAGCTAGCGCAGGCTCCGCTCGGGATGAACACGTCTCTAAGGGTGCAGTCGAGGTTCACCGGGACATCAACCAGGCCGTCGAATCCGCCCCAACTCCTGCTGTTCTGGATGAGACAAGAGCCGTCGAGCCATGCAACGTACGAGCCTGAGTTGACCCAGCGAAACGCGCGAGCATCACCATGAATCGTGAAGTCGCACAAGTGTCCGCCCTGCGCCTCCTGGCACGAGAATGCGTCGCCATTGTCCCCAGCGCCCCCACAGTTGATGCCGGCAGCATAGCCATCGGCCGACGCGCCCAGCCCGCAGACCCCGCCTAGGTATGGAAATCCCTCTGGGAGCGGACCCACGGGCATCGGAAGAATCGCTGTGACGGTCGGAATCAAAACAAGCGTCGCCACGACGGCCGCGCTGAGCCAGCCTCTCAAGCGAACGTCCACCCCCCGTATGTCACGTCGAGCCAATATGAGCCGAATCCTGTCAAGGGAACTTCCGTGACGATGACATCAAAACTTGATGCAGCACATCCCGCGGTATTGTAGCTGGCTTGAGCTTCCCGCTCAGAGACGCCCGTTGTCGCAATAACGGCCAGATTTGCATCCTGATGTTGAGCCATGCGGTTGGATCGTGAGGGTTGCCAACATCGAAGAGCCTCCTTCACCGGTCGTCGGAACAATCAACGTCGCAGCAATCCAGTAGACTCGGTCGTCGGGAGCCGCGCTATACGTCTTTGAAGGGTGGAGAGCATCGAGCGAATTAGTCCGGGAGAGATTGCGCGGATTCGCAATCGGTGCGCCGGGATGCCCCGTTGCAGCAGCCGTCGCATTGTAGGCTTGGATGCGTCCAGCGCCATAATCGTAGTTTCTCGGCTGTGGATAAGAATAGAGGTTCGGCCCCCACGGTTGCGCCTCTTGCATGAGGAACCGCTTCGTCTCGGTGTTGTTGAGCGTGGCGTTGCCCTGCCGCATGAGCGCGACCGTGCCCGCGACGAACGGCGTCGCGAAACTCGTGCCGCTCGCCGTGCAGAAGCCATCGCCCCCG
>JAIVGT010000137.1 GCA_020201485.1 Halobacteriales archaeon | reverse complement strand
GCACCCGCTCGTCCTCCGCGCCGCGCAGCCCTGGACGCGCGGCCTGTCCGGCCTCGACCGTCGCGTGGCCCTCGTCGGCGCTTCGAGCTTCCTCTTCCTCGGCGCGCGCATGGGCCTGCTCACCTTCCTCGGCGTGTACCTCACGACGCGCGTCGGGCTGGCCCTGCCCGTCGTGGGCGGGGCGTTCCTCCTCGAGAACATCGTGCGCGCAGGCGTCGCTCCCTTGGGCGGGGCGCTGAGCGACCGCATCGGGCGGAAGCGCGTCATGGCCGGCAGCGCGCTGGCGAGCATGGCGGTCATGCCCTGCTTCCTCCTCGTCCGCGACGCGCCCGGCCTGTTCGCGTGGAGCGCCCTCGCCGGGCTGGCGCAGGGCGCGTACTTCCCGAGCGCGACCGCCCTCCTGCTCGACCTCGTGCCCGACGAGGCCCGCCCGCGGGCCCTGAGCTTCCACTACACCGCGCTCAGCCTGGGCTACACCGTGGGCGTGCTTCCCGCCGGGCTCCTGGCCCAACAGGGCTACGCGCTGCTCGCGGCGGAGAGCGCGCTCGGCTTCGGCCTCGTCGCAGCGTGCGTGCTGCTCGGCTTGCGCCGCGCGCTGCCGCGCGAGGACGGCGCCCGCGAGCCGCTGCGCCGCGCCAGCGTGCGCCCGCTGCGCGACCCTGCGTTCGTGCTCCTCGCGGCGCGTTCGTGTTCCCCCTTGGCCTCGGCCTGCTCGGCGTGGTCGTGCCCGTGTACGCGACGCAGGGCGGCATGGCCGAGGGCACGGTCGGGCTGCTGCTCGGCGTGAGCGGGCTGTGGCTCGTGCTCCTCGCCTTGCCCATGAGCGCGCGCGTCGAGCGGCAGGGCCCGTTCCGCTGGCTCGGACCGGCGGCGCTGTGCGCGGGCGCGAGCTACCTCTTCCTGGCGTGGGGCGGCGACGTGCTCCGCGTCAGCGCCGCGCTCGCCGTGTTCAGCGTCGCCGAAGCGCTGTTCAGTTCCGCCGTGCCCACCGCGGTGAGCCGGCTCGCCCCGCCCGGCGCGCGCGGCGCGTACCAAGGCGCGTGGAACATGGTCATCGCCCTCGCCGTCGGCAGCGCGCTCGTCCTCGGTGGGCTGGCGCGCGACGCGACCGGCTGGCCCGGTGCCTGGCTCCTGTTCAGCGCCCTGACGCTGCTCGCCGGCCTCGGCTTGGTCCTCGCCCGGCCTTGGTTCGCCCCCCGCGGACAACCCTAGGGTCGGCCCGCCCCCAACATCTTGCGAACCGACTTGGCCTGGGGCGGCATCCCAGAGCCATGCGCGGCACCCTTGCCTTGCTGAGCCTGGCGGCGCTCGCCCTCGTCGCGTCCCCGGCGCAGGCCATGCTCATCCAGACCCCGTTGCAGATGCACGCCGACCAGGCGAACCCCGCTGTCGGGGACAGCGTGCAGTTCACCATCGACGCTTCCAACGACTCGGTGGCCAAGGCGTATGCAGAGCGCACCGTGCGCATCACGTGGAGCGGCGAGGGGGACGAGGCGCACCCGGAGGCGGACGGCGTCGTCGCGGCCGCCGTGAAGCTGGACACGAAGGCGCATGCGGTCGTGCCCTGGCGCGTGCCGGGCGAAGCCGCGGACCGCAATCTGTTCGTGAACGCCATGGACGGCAACGAATCCCTCGCGGTGATGCACCTGCGCGTCGGCGACGCGCCGCCCATCGCCTACGCCATGGGCCGGACGAACGGCGGTGCCGAGGAGCCGATGGACAACGGCACGAGCACGACGAACGGCACCGGGACGTCCGGCGGCGAGGGCTCCGTCAGCGCAGGCGCGCCCGGGACCGCGCCGGCGAGGACGCCCGGACCCGAGCTCGGCCTGGTCGCCGCTGGCATCGCGGGCGTCGCGCTCCTCACAGGCCGGCGGTCGCGGTAAGTTCGGTCACCTCCCGCCTCAAGGGCGGCCGGGAGCCGGGCGGTCGCGTCCGCGTTCCTCCTGCCACGTCAAGGACGTGGACGCTGCCATCGGCCCACGGCGGACACGCGGCGTGAAGGTCACGATGCAGCCGGAGGACCAGCCGTACGGCCGTCGCGCCGAGTTCCTGGACCCCGATGGCGACCAGCGCTCCGTCCGCGCGCCAACGCGCGGAGCCGGCCCGCTCGGCCCCCACGTTAGCTTTATATCCGGGTTTGTGCTTGTCCGCCCGCTCCCGGGTCCGCCCAGGCCTGTGGAGGGTCCCGCATGACCACCCCGTACGATGTCCCGCCGCAGATGCTCATCGACGCCCTCGCCGTCAAGCTCCGTGAGCACCCCGGCGTCCAGGCCCCGGAGTGGGCCACGTTCGTGAAGACCGGCGTCCACCGCGAGAAGGCCCCCATCAACCGCGACTGGTGGCACGGCCGCGTCGCCAGCGTGCTCCGCCGCGTCTACCTCGATGGCCCCATCGGGACGCAGCGCATGCGCGGTGCCTACGGCGGCTCCCGCGACCGCGGCGCGGCCCCGAACAGCGCGCGGAAGGGCAGCGGCAGCATCCTGCGCGAGGCCCTGCAACAGCTGGAGAAGGAGAAGCTGGTCGAGAACGTGAAGGGCGAAGGCCGGCGCGTGACCGCGCAGGGCCGCAGCTTCGTCGACGCCGCGGCGTACGAGGCCAAGCAGAAGGCCGTGGAGAAGATCCCGGCCCTGTCCAAGTACTGAGCTGACCCACGATGAGCGCGCAGAGCATGGCCGACGACCCCGAGCTGGACGAACTCCGCCGCCGCAAGATGGCGCAGCTCCAGCAGGACGCCGCCAGCCAGCACGCCGAGGCCCAGGCGCGCGCCCAGCAGAACGCGCAGATGGACGCGGCGCGCAAGGCCATCCTCCGCCAAATCCTCACCGAGGAGGCGCGCTCCCGCCTGACCCGGCTCGCCATGGCGCGGCCCGAGGTGGCGCAGAACGTGGAGGACCAGCTCATCGCCTTGGCGCAGAGCGGCCGCGTGCGCGGCCAGATCGACGACGCCACGCTGCGCGACCTGCTCGCGCGCATCGTGCCGACGAAGCGCGACATCAACATCACGAGGAAATAGCATGGCCAGCACGAAGACGCTCGGCAAGAAGGCCCGGCTCGCCAAGTCCCGCAAGGGCAACCGGCGCGTCCCGGCCTGGGTGATGATGCGGACGAACCGCCGCTTCCAGCGGCACCCCAAGCGCTTCCACTGGCGCAAGGTCAACCTCAAGAAGGGCTGAACATGGCCGAAGTCGAGCGTGTCTACGTCGTGCCCCTGCGCGTGGTCAAGCGCACCCCGAGGACGCACCGCGCCGAGCGGGCGATCACCGAGGTCAAGAACTTCGTCGCCCGCCACATGAAGGCGGAGAAGGAGAAGGTCTGGCTGGACAACCCGCTGAACGAGGCCATCTGGGCCCGCGGCATGCAGAAGCCGCCCAGCAAGATCCGCATCAAGGCCATCAAGTTCGACGATGGCGTCGTCGAGGTCAGCCTGCCGGAGGAGTGACCTCGCTCGTCCAGGTGGACCTGCACGGGTCCCCGTACATCGGCGTCTTCGCCGCGGCGAGCGACACGCTGGCCGTGTGCCCTGCTTCTGCCCCGCCCGGCCTGGCGCGCGAGTTGGCGCAGGCGCTGGGGGTGTCCGTCGTGCCCATGACCGTCGGCGGGAGC
>JAIVGT010000005.1 GCA_020201485.1 Halobacteriales archaeon | reverse complement strand
CATCCGCGCTCGCCGGCCATGGGCTGCCGACGATGGAGCAGGCCTTCGCCCGGGCGGCCCTGCTCCTGCCGGCGAACGACAGCGCGCCGAAGGCCGGTACTTGGCTCCTGAACGGCACGGCCAGCGGCCAGGTGGACGGGGCGAGCTTCACCCTCGCCTCGGAGGTCGGGCCCTTCGTGGTGAACCGCAACGCGACGCAGCTCACGCTCGTGGAGAACCGCACCGTGGTGAGCTGGAACAGCCTGAACCGGACGTTCGTGGCGCAGAACGACGCCGCCGGGCAGCTCCAGGCGGACCCGGTCGTGGACTGGGCAAGCGACCTGCGGGCGACGTGGACCGGGACGCGCATGGACGTCGTGCTGAGCACGGGTCCGTTCCGCAAGGACGACG
Organism: Halobacteriales archaeon; assembly: GCA_020201485.1. Lineage (GTDB taxonomy): Archaea > Thermoplasmatota > SW-10-69-26 > JACQPN01 > JAIVGT01 > JAIVGT01. The sequence goes on along the minus strand of JAIVGT010000005.1, from coordinate 12,872 downwards.
TGCAGAGCGACATCAACACTGTGGGCCACATCGCCTCCATCCTCCTGCCGCAGGCGGGCAGCGTGGGCATGATCAAGTACGCCGGCTACGACATCAGCGACCGGCGCATCGAGGTGCACAGCCAGAACATGAGCTTCGCCATCGTCACGCGCTGAGCCGGTCGCGCGGACGAGGCGAGCCTCCGAGAGCCCGCGCTGGGCTCCGGAGGAGAAGAAAGAGATGGGCGGGCGGGCTGCGTTCCGCCCGCCCACGTTCGCGTTCCTTGCCCGCTTAGGCCTGCACGACCACCGTCAGGAAGGCCGTGATGGCGGCCTGCTTCTCCTGCACGACGGTGATGAGCAGCGCCAGGATGGCCGTCACGGCCGCCACGACGATGGTCACGATGTCGATGCTGCCGGCGATGTTGACGCCAGCGCCGACCATGGCCTGCACGGCGCCGTTCAGGCCCGTGATGACCTGCGCGACCGCGGTCAAGCTGCCCGAGCCGACGACGCCGGCGATCAGGGTGACCGCCGAGCTGATGGTCGTCAGCACCTGGGCCGCGAAGCTGCTCACCAAGCCGATGAGGGCGTTGACGAACGCGATGACCTGCGTCACCACGGCCAGCGTCGCGTTGACGGCCTCGGTGGCCGCCACGCTGATCGTCTGGGCCAGGGTCGCGGTCGCCGCCGTCGTCGCCGCCAGGAGCGCGGTCACGGCCGCGCTGACGTTCAGGGTCAGGTTGACGCTGCTGACCATGCCCGTCACGATGGTGACGATGGCGTTCAGCGCGCCGAGCAGGATCGCCTCAAGGCTCGTCTTCAGGAAGATCAGGTTGCTCACGATGACCTGGATGAGCACCGTCGCCTGCAGGAGCGCGTTCAGCTCCAGGGCGATGACGTCGTTCAGGGTCGCCATGAGGTTGGTCACGATGGTGGCCGCGAGCGCGACCGCCGCCACGACCTGGCCTGCGAGGTTCGAGGTCAGGGTGGTGACGAGGGCCGTGATGAGGCCGACCTTGAAGGCGATGTCGCTCGTGAGCTGGCTCGTGAACAGCAGGGCAGAATCGACAGATCCCTGCGCGAAGGCAGCGATCTCCTCGATAGCGTCCGTCAGGGCTGCTCCGTTCACCGTGGCGATGCCGATGGTCGCGGTCATCATGACCAGGACCATGGCGGCCGCGTTGTACTTGTTTTGCATGTGGGTTTCCTCCGTCCTTTCGGCTCGTCTCGGTCTCTCAACCCGTACGAGAGCAGCCCCATCCCCGGGCCGGCACAGAACCATCCGGCATGCGAGCCTCCCGGCGCGCCTGCCGTGCGGTTGCCTCCTGAGCCTTCCCGCGGCCTGGGCCGCAGCGTGCGACGATTCGAAGGTGGATAATTAACGGTTTCCGGTCGCGCCTATTCGCGAGGTCATGGCACAGACGGCCCGCGCGACAATGGTCCCGCGCCCGACACGTCGCGGCCGTGCGACGCACAACCATGGGCCATGGTGCGTCGCCGCCGACCCGGAGTTCTTCTAAGGGAAACCGTATCAGGGACGGGTCCCTGGCCTCTCTCTGCGCCCCCCGGGCACGCCCTGGTACGCGGCCCTGACTAATCAAGGATTTCGAACGAGCGCGCGGGGTCCCGTCATTGGAGGGACCAGGCACTCACAATCTGGCATCGTTGCCACGTCGTCGCGAGGAACCTATATTGCCGAGTCGTGACAGAGCGGAGTGACGCCGGGCATCCCCCGGCGGGGAGTGACACGCTGTTGCTCGCCCGCGCGACAGGCGCGGCGCGCAGCGCGGGGCGCTCGGCAGATGGGAGGCATGGACGATGTACGCGCGCAACGACGAACGCTCGGTCTTCATGAACAACACCCGCCACCTCGTGTTCCTGCGCGTGGCGGAGAACCCCGGGGCGAGCATCCAGGACATCGCGAGCATGCTCAGCATCTCGCACCCGACCGCGGCTTACCACCTCAAGATCCTGGAGCGCAACGGGCTCATCGTGCCCATGCGCGACGGCAACCGCGCCCGCTACTTCAAGCGCAGCGAGGCCCTGAGCCAGGACCAGCAGAAGCTCGTGGCGGCGAACCGCGGCGAGCGCACGAAGCAGATCCTGGAGATCGTGGCCCGGCAGCCCATGATCCACCGCAAGGAGCTGGCGCGCCTGCTCAGCATCCCGCGCACGACGGTGAACTGGCACGTCGACCGCCTGGTCCAGATGGGCCTGGTCGCCGAGCGCCGCGCCGGGCGCTACTGCCAGCTCTTCATCCCCCTGAACGTGAAGATCCCGGTCGAGCCGCTCGCCCAGGACGCGGCCTTCGCCCCGGTGTTCAGCAGTTCGCCGGCTCCCGCGGCCCCCGTGCCCGAGCCGCACACCCCGGGCTGGGCCTGAGTGCTCACCGACCGCCGGCGCGTGGGGTGCTCCACGCCTCACGCGCCGTCGTCACCCTCGTGCTCCAGGTCGTCGAGCACCGCCTCGTCCCGCTCCTTGGCCCGGAGCGTCTTCTCCGTCAAACCCCGCTCCTCCAGGCTCCAGCCCCGCGTGTCGGGCGCGACCTCGTCAATGGCCGCGGCGAGCCCGGCTGCGTCCCCGGCGCGCACCTCCACGTGGATGTCGCCGAGCGGGCCCTCGCGCGTGGCGAAGTTGAGCTTGCCCGCGGCCGCCGCCTGCTTGTTCGCGGCGAAGCGCGCCACGCCCCCGTCCTGGCCGCGCAGGAGCACGCCACGCGCCGTGTCCGGGATGCGCTGCTCGCGGACGAGCCGGGCGAGCGTGGCGAGGTCGCTGGCGCTCCCTTCCAGCCAGGCCCCGCGCAGCTCCAGCCGCGCGTCGGGGAACAGGGCGCGCACCGCCGCCTCGACCTTCGTCGGGCTCTCCGTCGGCTGCACCGGCGCGCGAATGCGGATGTCCACGGGGGCCGGAGCGCGCCGCGCGCCTTGGGCGTTGCGGCCAGGCAGCCGGTGCAGCAGCCGGCGGGCAGGCGTGAGGCCATGCCGCGACACGCCCGATGACGGGGCCATGGCGCCCTTGGAGGAGCGCGACGTGCCCCGCCGCATCCTGGCGTACCTGCGGGGGCACGAGGGTGCGCACTTCCGCGAGGTGCAGCGCGCCCTGGCCTTGGCCACGGGGCAAGCGGACCACCATCTGCGGGCGCTGGTCGCAGAAGGGCTGCTCGTGCGCGCGCCCCTGGGGGGCGAGGTGCACTACTTCCCCGCGTCGCGCCCGCGGCACGAGCGCCTCCCCCTGGCCGCGCTGCGCAGCGGCCCGCGCCTGCAGCTGGCCGGGCTGGTCCGCGCGCGCGCCCCCGTCGGGCTGCGGGAGCTGGCGCGCGCCACGGGCATGCCGGAGAGCACGCTCGCCCACCATCTGCGCGTCCTGGTGCGCGCGGGCGTGCTGTTCAAGGTCGAGGAGCGCGGCCGCGTGGCGTACGCACCGACCGACGGCGCGCTCTTGGCGAAACTCCTGCCCGTCAGCGCCCTTGCAACACCCGCGTGACCTGGCCGCGGAACTGCTCCGCGCTCAGCCCCTCGTTCACGATGACCGCGTCCGCCAGGGCGATGACGCCGCCGATGCCCCAGGCCAGCTCGCGGGCGTCGCGCGCCACGAGCGCGGCCAGGTCCGCCGCCTCGTCCTGCCGGCCGCGCTTGAGGAGCCGCTGGTGCCGCACCGCCGGGCTGGCGTGGATGGCGACGAGCACGAAGTCCTTGCCCAGGCCGCCGTGGAACACCTCGACCTCGGGCAGGGAGCGCACGCCGTCGATGGTGACGCGCTCCGCCTTCAAGGCGTGCAGCTTGTCCAGGGTGCGCTGGGCCCAGATGCCGGCGCCGTGCAGGATGCGCTCCTCGTTGGCGACGCTGCCCACGCTGGCGTCGGTCAGGGGCAGGCCGCGGCGCTTCACCTCCTCCCAGATGCAGTCGCCCATGCGGACCACGGGCACGCCGAGCGCCGTCGCCACCTCGGCGGCCGTGCTCTTGCCCGAACCGGGCATCCCGGTGAACCCGACCACGCGCACGCTGGGGCAACATGCTAGGGCCTAACAAGACTTCCCCTCCGCCCACACCGGGCGCGGTGCTCGTCATATCGCCCAGCCCCACGGCGAGGGATTCGCGCAGGCTCACGCCCTCCCGCGCATTGTTCCCCTCGATGGAAGCGCGCGCTGGCGGGGAGCAGGTCCGGGCGGCCATCTGCCGCTACCTGCGGGAGAGCCCGGGCGCGCACTTCCGCGACCTGCAACGCCGGCTCGACCTCAGCCCGGGGCAGACCACGCACCACCTGCGCGTCCTGGAGCGGGACGGGCTTGTCGTCGAGCGGCGGCAGGGGCGGTACACGCACTTCTTCCCCGCCGGCACGCCCATCGAGACCCGGGGCACGCTCGGCGCCCTGCGCCATCCGGCGCGCAAGACCTTGGTGGACGTGCTCGCGGCCGGGCCGTGCACGCTGAAGGACCTCGGCGCGCGCGCCGGGCTTGCCCCGAGCACGCTGCACCACCACGTGCGCGTCCTGCGCGAAGCGGGGGTCATCGAGGCCCACGGCTCGCGGCCGAGGATGTGGGGCCTGGTCCGGGGGCTTCCCCCGGCGGAGCACCGCGACTAGAAGACGTTGCGCCGCTTGGCCTCGGGCGCGACCTCGTCGCGCGGCAGCTCCGCGCCGCGGCCATGCAGGGCCTGGGACGCGAGCTCGAGGCGCGCGCGGGGGTCGTGGGCGCGGATGTGCTCCAGGGCGGGCGCGTGCGACGGGCGCTCGAGGAGGGACGCGGCCAGGGGGTCCTGCTCGAGGACGCTCCGGGGGTCGAGGCGGCGGGCCTCGGGCGCGAGGTCGCGGGGCATGGGAGGCGCAAGGGGCCTGCCCGATTTGAAGCCTGCGGTGCGCCCGACCTGGTCCTGGTCAAGTTGATGCCCGTGGCCTGCGATGCCCTGGCGTGCAGCCGCTCGCGGGCCAGCGCATCGTGCTCGGCGTGACGGGCAGCATCGGCGCCGTGCAGAGCCCGTACCTCGCCGCGCGCCTGCGCAGCCTGGGGGCGGAGGTGCAGCCGGTCCTGACGCGGGCGGCGCAGCAGCTCGTCGGGGCCGAGGCGCTGCGGGAGGCGAGCGGGGCCGAGCCGGTCCTGGCGCTCACCGGCGCGGGCGAGCACGTGCGCGAGCTCCTGCCCGACGGCGCGGACGCGCTCCTCATCGCGCCGTGCACGGCGAACACGCTGGGCAGCATCGTCCATGGCCTGGACGACAACCCCGTGACCACGTTCGCGAGCGTCCTCCTCGGCCAGGTGCCCGTGCTGCTCGCGCCGGCGATGCACGACACGATGTGGGACAACCCGGCGGTGCGCGCGAGCCTGGCCCGGGCGCGCGACCTGGGCATCACGCTCGTCGCCCCGGCGCACGAGGAGCGGAGCGCGAAGCTCGCATCGCTCGACGACATCGTCGCGCACGTGGGACGCGCGCTCGGGCCGGGCACGCTGCGCGGGAGGCGGCTGCTCGTGGTCACGGGTCCGACGCGCGAGCCCCTCGGGCAGGACCTCTGGCTGAGCAACCGCAGCTCGGGAGGGACCGGGCTGGCCCTGGCGCGCGAGGCGTGGCGGCGCGGGGCCGAGGTCGAGGTGTGGCTCGGCGGAGAGGAGGCCGCGCCGACCGGCTGCACGCTGGAGCGCTTCGCCACGGTCGACGACCTGCTGGCGCGCGCCCCGCAGGCCGCGGGCTTCGATGCCGTCCTCGTCCCGGCCGCCATCGGGGATTATCGCGCGCCCCAGCCGGTCGGGCCGCAGGGCGGGAGCTTGCCGCTGGAGCCGATGCCGAAGTTCGTGGACGCGGTGCGCGCGGGGTTCCCCGGCCCGCTGGTGTGCTTCAAGGCGGAGAGCGGCCTGGACGACAAGGCCCTGGTCGCCAAGGCGCGCGCCCTGCAGGAGCGGGTCCACGCGCTGCTCGTCGTGGCGAACGCGCTGGAGAAGGTCGGGCCGCGGGAGACGAGCGCGCTCCTCGTGGACCGCGAGGGGGGGAGCCCGTTCCGGGGCACGAAGGAGGAGCTCGCGGAGCGCATCCTGGACCGCGTGGCGCGCGGCTTGCCTTGAACGGGGTGGTCGCCCTGCGCGCTGCAGCCTTGCGGACCGCGGGGCGCAGCAGCGGGTTTCATAGGCCACGGCGCCCGAAACCTTCCATGGGCCAGCCCCGCATGAAGGCCGCGAAGCTCGTGCGCACCGGCGCCTTGCTCACGTTCGCCGGGCTGCCCCTCCTCTTCCTCCACCTGCTCGCGGCCATCGTCGTGCTCGCCGCGGCGAACACCACCCTCATCGCCGCCATGGCGCAGGCCGTGCCCCGATGCCCAGGCTGCCGGCGCACGGCGCGCGTCACGGCCCTGGTGTGCCCGCGGTGCGGCGGGGACCTGGAACGTTAGCCGTCCAGCCCCAGCACCTGGTCGGCGATGATGATCTGCTGGATCTGGTTCGTGCCCTCGTAGATGCCGCAGATCTTCGCGTCGCGGAAGTAGCGCTCCACGGGCACGTCGGTGGTGTAGCCGATGCCGCCGTGGATCTGCACGGCGTTCTCCGTGACGCGCATGGCCATCTTCGCCGTGAACAGCTTGGCCATGCTCACGTCGAGCTTGTGCGGCTCGTTCTGGGCCTTCTTCCAGGCCGCCTTGTACACGAGCTGTCGTCCCGCCTCGACATCCACGCTCATCTCGGCGATCATCTCCTTCACGAGCTGGAAGTGGCCGATGGGCCGGTTGAACGCCTTGCGCTGCTTGCAGTACTCGATGCTCGCCTCGAGCGCCGCCTGGGCGATGCCCACCGCGCCCGCGGCCACGCTCAGCCGGCCGCCGTTGAGGATGTCCATGGCGCAGTCCCAGCCCTTGCCGGGCGCGGCGATGAGGTTCGCCTCGGGCAGGTGCACGTCCTCGAGGATGAGCTCGGCGGTCCTGCTGGCCCGCAGCCCGAGCTTGTTCTTCGCCCAGATGCTGCCCGGGCGGAAGCCGGGCGTGCCCTTCTCCACCAGCCAGCAGCCGATGGACTTGTGCCGGTCGTTGATGGTCGGGTCTCGCGCGTAGATGACCACGACGTCCGCGCGGTCGCCGTCGCTGATCCACAGCTTGCGGCCGTTCAGGACCCAGGAGCTGCCCTTCTTCACCGCAGTCGTCTGCAGCCCGGCGGCGTCGCTGCCCGCCTCCGGCTCGCTGAGCGCCCATGCGCCGCGCTTCTCCCCCGTCGCCAGCTTCGGCAGCCACGTCTGCTTCTGCGGCTCGGTGCCGTGGCGGAGGATGGTGAGCCCGCACAGCGAGGTGTTCACGCTGATGGTCGTGCGCAGGGAGGAGCAGCCGCGGCCCATCTCCTCGGTGATCATGGCGTACGTGAGCGCGTCCAAGCCCGAGCCCCCGTACTCCTCCGGGATGGGCGCGCCGAGCAGGCCGAGCTCGCCCATGCGCTTCACCACGCGCTCCGGGATCTCGCCGACCTCCTCCCATTCCTCGACGAAGGGCCGGACCTCCTTCTCCACGAACTCGCGCGCGGTGCGCCGGATCATCTCCTGCTCAGGCGTGATGCGGTAGTCCATGTCCGACCCTGGCCGGCCATGCCGGACAGGATTAAAGGACTTGCGCAGGAAAACCCCGGCCCGGGGCGCCCGAGCCATCGTCCGTCGGCGTGTGCCCCAGCCCTTTTCCCTTGTGCGGCGCGAGCCTGGCCGAGGGTCAACGTGCTCGGGAAGCTCGCCGCATGCGGGGTCGGGTTGGTGCTGCTCGCTTGGGGGCTCGCTCCCCCGGCGGCGGCCAGCGCTCGGGGGACGCCCGCCTGGGCGTGCTTCGCCCTGGCGCCGGATGCCACGTCCTGCACGTCGGCCGTGAACACGGCGGGGGCGTTCGGCGTGTTCGGCATCAACGACGACTGCCTGAGCGGCTGCCTCCGGCACGGCGTGGACGGCCTGGCCTACGAGGGCACGGTCGAGAGCCACCTCAACTGGTCGGGCGGGGAGCGCGTGTTCCGCTGCACGTACGCGAACGGCACGAGCACCATCACCGCCACGTGCGAAGGCTACGGGCTGTGGCCGCCCCTCGGCACACCCTTCACGCAGGTGTGCATGAGCCGCGACCGGGGCACGGACCAGCCGGGCGGCAGCGGGCTGTTCGGCTGCCACATGACGCACGGCTGACCCTAGTGCGGGTGGAAGCTGATGATGGCCTCGAGGACGGGGTCGCCGTTCACGTCCACCTCGAGGACGCACGCGGTCGGGGGCAGGCTGTCCGTGCATCCCGCGGTGGGCACGACGTCCGGGCCGAGGGCTGCCGGGTCCGGGCCCTCGCCGGTCACGTCGAAGCAGATCGTGGTCGGGTTCGTGACGACGCACTTGTGCAAGGAGCCGAGGGCCGAGGCGGGAGCGGCGACGGCGAGGGCGGCGAGCAAGGCGAGGCCGAGGAGCAGCGCGCGCATGGCCGCGCACCCCGGCGGTGGGGCGTAAGGCTTGTCTGCGCTGCCTGGGCGCGCCCGAAAGCGACGTCGGCTCAATGGATGCCGCCCGGGCCCTCGTCCACCTCGAACACGGCCTCGATCTCCACCGGGATGCCCATGGGAAGGCCGTGCGCGCCGACCGCGGCCCGGGCGTGCTTGCCGCGGTCGCCCAAGACCTGGACGAGGAAGTCGCTCGCGCCGTTGATGACCTTGGGCTGGTCGCCGAAGCCGGGCGCGCTGTTCACGAAACCGGTGAGCTTGACCACGCGCACGACGCGCTCCAGGCCGACGGCGTCCCGCGCCAGGCAGAGCAGGTTGACGGCGCACCACTTCGCGCACTCCTGGGCCTGCTCGATGCTCACGTCCTTGCCGACCACGCCCGTCATGATGGGCTTGCCGTCGCGCATCGGGCCGACGCCGCTGACGAACAGCAGCTTGCCCACGCGCACGCTGGGCACGTAGTTCGCCAGGGGGCGCTGGCTCGCCGGGAGCTCGATGCCGAGCTCGCGCAGGCGCGCCTCGACCGGGCCGGGCTTGCTCATGCGTGCGGCACGGCGGTGGCGCTACTTATCCCTGAGCCCGCCGCGAGCGGGACGAGCGTGATGGGCTCCGGGCCGTGGAACGCGCCGTGGCGCAGGTGCTCCGTGAGGAACGGCAGGCGGCGCGTGCTCTGCTTCGCCTCGACCAAGGTGCGCACCTCGCCCAGGGGATGCACGGCGAGCAGGCCGACGCCTTGTCGCTCCAGCCGCGAGCGCGCGCGCAGGGGCGGGGCAGCGCCGTGCAGCGGCATGGCGATGTAGCTCCGGTGCGCGGCGAGCTGGTAGTGCATGGCCTGGCCCAGGGCCTCGCGCCAGTCCTCCAGCTTCAGCTCCACCGCCACGAGCTCGTCGTCGCGCGCCGCGAGCACGTCCGCGATGCGGCCGTGCAGCGGCACCTCCAGTCGCGCCTCATAGCCTTGGCTCTCCCAGTGCGCCCGGACCGGCGCGCGCAGCCACGATTCCAGCCTGGTCCCACCCGACGCCGGAGGATGTCGGCTCGGGCCATGAGGCTGCGCCGGGGGGTTCGCTGAAAGGCCGAAACTACGGCCCCCCGGGGACGCGATGCCCTCTTGAGCGCGCGGGCCGTTGCCCGGGCGTGCCCCGTATCGTGGACGCGCACACGCACCCGCCCGTGCCGGCGTTCCTCCGCGACAGCGGCGGGGCGTACGTGGAGGCGGCGCGGGCGCACTTTCGCATCCCCCTCGTCCCGGCGAGCATGGCGGACATGGTGCGGCACTACGAAGGCTTGGGGATCGGCCACGCCGTGCTGCTCGGGTGGGACGCGGAGCGCAACACGGGCTTGCCCCCGGTGCCGAACGACGTGGTCGCGCAGGCGGTCCAGGAGCACGGCGGCTTCTTCACCGGCTTCGCCGGCATCGACCCTCTGCGCGGCAAGGCCCTCGACGAGCTGGAGCGCTGCGCCCGCCTCGGCCTGCGCGGCGTGAAGCTGCACCCGAGCGCGCAGGGTTTCGCCCTCGACGACCCGCGCTGCGCCCGGTTCTGGCGGCGGTGCGAGGACCTGGGCATGCTGCTCCTGGTGCACACCGGGACGACCGGCCTGGGCGCGGGCGCGCCGGGCGGGCTGGGCATGGAATTGGCCCTGAGCCGGCCGCTCGCGCTCGACGCCATCGCTGCGCGCCATCCCAGCCTGCAGCTCATCGCCGCGCACGCCGGCTGGCCCTGGCACGAGGAGCTGTTGGCCATCGCCCTGCACAAGCCGAACGTGCACCTCGACATCAGCGGCTGGCTGCCGCGCTACCTGCCGAAGGTGGTGTGGGACCACGCGAACGGGCCGCTGCGCACCAAAGTCCTGTTCGGCAGCGACTATCCCTTCGTGCAGCCGGAGCGCATCCTCGACGGGCTGAAGGACGTGCTGAAGCCGGAGGCGCTCGACGCCGTGCTCGGCGGGAACGCAACGCGCCTCCTGGGGCTGCCGGCATGAAGGGCACGCTGTGGTTCGACGGCGCGTCGCGGGGCAACCCCGGCCCGGGCGGCGCCGGGGCGGTGCTCCTGGTCGAGGGCGAGCGGGTCCGCGTCAGCGAGCCCTTGCCGCGCGCGACGAACAACGTCGCCGAGTACCACGGCCTCATCGCCGGCCTGCGCGCGGCGCGGGACCAAGGCGTGACGCACCTCGAGGTGCGCGGCGACAGCGAACTCGTGCTGTTCCAGATGGCGGGGCGGTACCGCGTGCGCACGCCATGGCTCGTGCCGCTGCACGCGGAGGCGCAGGGCCTGGCGCGCCAGTTCGCCGCCATCGCCTATCGCCCTGTGCCCCGCGCGGAGAACCACGAGGCCGACGCGCAGGCGAACCTCGGCGCGGATGCGGCGGCGCGCGCCCTGCAAGGCAGGGCTGGCGCGGGCACGGGGTAGGCCACGAGCTGCCCATCCACCAGCGTCGCCGGCACCTGGCTCACGCGCGCGCCGGCCGCGATGCCAGGCGCAGAGCTTCCCGACGCAGAAGTTCGCATGCGCTCACGCGGAGAAGCCGAAGCGCCCGACGAGGGGCACGAAGACGCATCCCCCCAGCTCCTCGCGCACCCAGCCTTGCGGGCCGCGCCGGACGCGCGTCAGCACCTGCTCCTCGCGCGGGCCGAGGGGGGCGAGCAGGATGCCATCGGGAGCGAGCTGGTCGAGCAGGGGCTGCGGGATATCAGGAGCCGCGCACGTGAGATAGACGCGGTCATAGGGCGCGCCCTCCGGCCAGCCCTCACCGCCATCGCCCTCCACGACCTCGACCTCGTGCACGCCCGCGCGCCGCAGGTTCGCGCGCGCCCGATCCGCGAGCTCGGGGAAGCGCTCGATGCTGAGGACCTGGCCGCCCGGCCGCACCAGCTCCGCGGCGACGGCCGCATGGTACCCGCTCCCCGCCCCGACCTCGAGCACGCGCTGCCCCGGCCGCAGGTCGAGCGCCTCGCCCATGATGGCGACCATGTGCGGCGCGCTGATGGTCTGGCCTTGGCCGATGCCGACCGGCCGGTCGATGTAGCCGAGCCCAGGCTCCGCGACGAACAGGTGCCGCGGAACGGCGCGCAGGGCGCGCGCCACGCGCACGGAGCGGAGCACGCCCTCGGCCTGGAGCGTGCTGACCAGGCGCTCGCGCTGGCGCTCGGCGTCCATGCGTCCCCATGGCCCGGCCGGGCCGATAAGCCCTGCCCCGGCTACGAGGCCGCGTCCATGGCCATCAGGCTCTCGGCCGCCAGCTTGCCCGCGACCCAGAGCCGCTGCTCGCGGAACAGGAGGTCGCCCCGGGCGTGGAAGCTGGCTTCCACGGTGCATCCCATGCGCCGCGCAGCGGAGCGCGGGGACAAGTGCTGCGCGCTCCGGCTCGGCCCGTGAAGCGCGCGCCTTCGGAAGCGCTACAACTCGTCCGCGCACCGGGTCCTGACGACGCAGTCGCTGCGCGGGTGGGCCACGCAGAGGAGCACGAAGCCGCGCGCCTTGTCCTCGTCGCGCAACGCCAGGGCGCGGTCCTGCTCCAGGGAGCCGCTCACGAGCTTGCCCGTGCAGGTCGTGCACGAGCCTTCGAGGCAGCTGGAGGGCAACGCGATGCCCTGCCGGAGCGCCGCGCCGAGCACGTCCTCGCCCGGGCTGACCTCGATGGTCTGGCCCTCGGGCTCCAGCCGGACGCGGAAGGACACGCCCGCGCATGGAGCGGACGGGGAAAAGCGTATGGCCCCGGCCCCTCCATGCCCGACCATGGCCTCGCGCGTGGTGCAGCTGGACAGCGACGACCTGGCCAGGCTGGACAAGCTGGGCGTGGCGTACAAGGACGTGACCGCCCGCGAGCGCAGGCTGAAGCTCACCATCAACGAGCTGAAGTGCCAGCTGGCTGGCGACAGCCGGCGCTACTTCGTCACAGAGCGGGCGAAGTTCGTCCAGCTGTGCCGCGTCGCGGAGGCGGCGCGCGGCGTGCTCGCGGGTGGCGAGCTCGCGCTGTTGGAGAAGGAACTGGAGGCCCTCGGCGACCTGCCGAAAATCGACGAAGAGGCAGCGTAGCGCGTTCCGGCCTCGCGCGCAGCGGGCGCACGAGCACGTCCCCCGCCGCCTCCTCGCGGAAGCTGCGGACACTGCCCGTGCGGAGCAACTTGCGCACGTCCGCGCCGTGCGCGTCGCACGTTAGGCCCCAGAGCAGCCCGCTGCAGGCGTCGCCGGACACTCACGCCCATCGCGGGCAGCGCGGGAATGGTGGGAGAACCGTGATCACGCCGGCGCGCCCAATTGTTCTGCCACGTCCTTGCCGCCGACGCATTGCGCTCCCCTCGCGCCGTCGAGGTTGTGCACGTTGAGTTCGTTGCCGCAATGCGCATGGCCCGCGACGCTGACCGCGCCGAGGCCGTTCGAGCCGCCCAGGCTTCCGCAATGGTCCGTGCACGATGCGTCGTCAGCCACGCTCGTCGCCCCGAATCCCGTGGAGCCGCAGGAGTCGTCGCCGCTGCT
>JAIVGT010000327.1 GCA_020201485.1 Halobacteriales archaeon | reverse complement strand
TGGGGGGGAAGTCCTGCTTCAGCAGGTGGTGGCGGAAGTACTGGTCGATGATGGTGTCGTAGCGCGCGACCATGGCGAAGGCCTGCGCGGCGAGCGTGCGGCGCGTCGCCTCGCTCAGCCTGCCCTGCTGCTCCAGCTCCTGTGCCACGGCCGCGTACTGCACGGGATGCGTGACCACGCCGACGCGCCCGTGATTCTTCGCCGCGGCGCGGATGAGGGTCGGCCCGCCGACGTCGATCTGCTCCAGCACGTCGTGCATGGGCAGGCCCTTCGCCACTGCCTCCTCGAACGGGTAGAGGTTCGCCACCACGAGCTCGATGGGCGCGATGCCGTGCTCGCGGAGCTGCGCCTGGTGCTCGGGCGTGTCGAGGGCGAGGATGGCCCCGGCGATGGCGGGGTGGAGCGTCTTCACGCGGCCGTCCAGCATCTCCGGCGAGCCGGTCACGCGCTCCACCGGGAGCACGGGGAGCTTCGCGTCCTCCAGCATGCGCGCCGTGCCGCCCGTGCTCACGAGCTCGAAGCCGAGCCTGTGCAGGCGGCGGGCCAGCTCGACGAGGCCGGTCTTGTCGCTGACCGAGAGGAGGGCGCGGCGCAAGGCTCCTTACCGGGCCTAGATTCCGGGCGGGCGGATGAAGGTTGCGCGCTCGCTTCATGTGTGCGCGGCCCAGGGGCAACGCCTATATCGCCGGCCAAGGATGGCGCAGCGTGCGTTTCGACGAGCTGCCGCTGAGCGAGCCCCTGCTGCGCGCCCTGGCGGAGATGGGCTACGAGGAGCCCACGCCCATCCAGGAGCAGGCCATCCCCATCGCGCTGCGGCGCAGGGACATCGTCGGCCAGGCGCAGACCGGCACGGGCAAGACGGCGAGCTTCGGCATCCCCATCGTCGAGCTCGTCGAGGCCCAAGGCAACGGCGTCGAGGCCCTCGTGCTCGTGCCCACGCGCGAGCTGGCCGAGCAGGTCGGCGAGGAGCTGGGCGAGCTGGCGAGGTTCAAGGGCACGGGCATCGTCCCCATCTACGGCGGCGTCAGCTTCGGGCCGCAGCTCAAGGGCCTGAAGGAGGGCGGACGCGTCGTGGTCGGCACGCCCGGCCGCATCATGGACCACGTGCGCCGCGGCAACCTCGACCTGCGCCACGTGCGCATCCTCGTCCTCGACGAGGCGGACCGCATGCTCGACATGGGGTTCATCGACGACATCAAGTGGATCCTGAAGCAGGTGCCGAAGGAGTCGCAGAAGATGCTGTTCAGCGCGACGATGCCCGGCATCATCAAGGGCATCTCCCGCCAGTTCCTCCCCGACCACGAGACCATCCAGGTCAGCGAGGACAGGCTCACCGTCGAGGGCACGGACCAGAGCTACATCAAGGTCGGCTACCGGAACAAGGTGTGGGCCCTGTACCGCGTGCTCGAGGCGGAGAAGCCGGAGCTGGCCATGGTCTTCTGCCGGACGAAGCACGAGGCGGACAAGGTGGCGAAGCTGCTCAAGGGCCACGGCTTCGCCTGCGAGGCGCTGCACGGCGACATGCCCCAGGGCGCGCGCAACCGCGTCATGCAGGGCGTGCGCGACAGCACCATCAAGGTCCTCGTGACCACGAACGTCGCCGCGCGCGGCATCGACGTCCTGCACACGAGCCACGTCATCAACTACGACCTGCCCGAGGACCCGGAGTGGTACGTCCACCGCGTCGGCCGGACAGGCAGGATGGGCCGGGCGGGCAAGGCCATCACGTTCGTGACGAAGGAGGAGGAGAAGTTCCTCGGCGACATCGCCCAAACCGCCGGGACGAAGATCGAGCTGCGCCAGGTGCCCGAGACGGGCGCGCGCGACAAGGTGCAGAAGGTCCTGGACTTCTTCGAGTATGCCGACCGCACGGGCATGGTGCACTTCCGCATCGACATCGGCCGCAAGGACAACGTGAGCATGATGCAGCTCTTCCAGGCCCTGTCGCGCGCCTCCGGGCTGCACGACCAGGACCTGGGCAAGGTGCAGGTCTACGAAGGCTACAGCGAGTTCGAGGTGCCGCGCGAGCTGGCGCGCCGCGTGTACCAGGGCGTGCACCGCCGCGTCATCCTCGGCAAGCCGGTGCGCCTGGCCGTGGTCGAGCGGAAGTATTGAGCCGGGCACCGACAAGGTGAAGCCCGGCCGGGCGGCTCGCGGCGCGTGCGCCTGCTCCTCGTGCTGCTCGTCCTCGCCCCGATGGCCGCGGCGCAGGTCCCGGGCACGACGAGCCTGGCCCTGCGCTGGGCCCCGGCCGAGCCGGTGCCCACGTACCGCGACACGGCCACCGTGTCCCTCACCTACAACTGGACCGGGCCGGCGGTGACCGCGTCCCCGACCCGCGTCACGCTCGACGTCCGCAGCGGCGAGGCGGCGCTGAACGCGACGTGCGAGGCGACGTGCGTCGTGGACCTGCCCGTCGATGCGACCGCCTCCCCGACGGGCGGCAGCGCACAAGGCGAGGCGAAGGTCGTCGTGCGCTGGCTGTTCGCGCCGCCCGGCAACGCGTCCAGCCTGCCCGTGAAGCTGCACGCGCAGGCCGACGCGAACGGCAACCTCGCGGCTGCGGATGCGGAGGGGACGATGACCGTGCGATACCCCGGTGGGCTGCGCGTCGAGCACGACCTCTCCCAGGCGAACCCACCCGGCCCTCCGACGCCCGTGTCCACGCCCTTTCCCGCGTGGGGCCTCCTCGGCGCGCTCGGCCTCGCCGCGCTCCGCAGGGTTCATGGCCGCGCGTAGGATGCTCCTGCGTGGCCCCGCTGCCGGCGCTGCTCTCCGGGCTCACCGCGCTCCTCAGCGTGGCCTTCGCCGGACTCGTCCTGTCGCGCTGGCGTCGGGCGCGCGCGGCGCACCAGCTGGCGTGGGGCATCGCCCTCGCCTGCTTCGCCCTGGCGAGCCTGCTCGAGGTGGAGGGCGCGCTCCTCGGCTGGGGCGCGCTGGCCTACAAGGCGTACTTCGTGCTCACGGCGGTCATGGTGGGCTGCATGGCCGCGGGCACGGCGCTGCTCCTCGCGCCCGGTCTCGGCCGGGGCTTCGCCGCGTACGTCGCCGTGCTGGCGCAGGCGCTGCTCGTGCTCGCCTTCCTCGCGCCCAGCGACGCCGCGCGTCTCGCGCTGGCCGCGGAGCAGGGCGAGGTGCCGACGCGCATCTTGAGCGGGGTGGGCATCCTGCATGCCCTCGTGGACATCCCGGCCGCGCTGCTGCTCGTCGGCGGCGCGGTCGTGGGCTGGCGGCGCACGGGCCGGGCGGGCACGCTGCTCATCGGCGCCGGGGCGCTCGTGTTCACCGGCGTCCACAGCGCGGCGAGCGGCGCGCAGAGCGGGCTGCTCGCGCTCGACAGCGCGACGCTGTTCGAGGCCGGGAGCCTGCTCGGCCTGGTGCTGATGTTCGGCGGCTACCTGGCGAGCCGCGCGTCCCCGCCGCCGCTCGCGGAGGTGCCGCTTGCTGCTTGAGGGGCTGCGCGTCGTGCTCGGCCTCGCCCTGACGCTCGTGCTGCCCGGCGCGGCCCTGAGCGCGCTGCTCTGGCCGTGGAAGCCGGCAGGTCCTTGGGAGTGGGGGCGGCGCGCGTTGGTCAGCGTCGAGCTCAGCATCGCCGTGCTCGTGCTTGCCACCATCCCGCTCGTGTACGGGC
>JAIVGT010000326.1 GCA_020201485.1 Halobacteriales archaeon | reverse complement strand
GTCGACGATGGCCTGCCGGATGCTGATGTTGCGCTTGCTGATGATGGTCGCCACGTCGGCGAGGATGCCCACGCCCTGCGCGTCGTTGGGCACGATCTCGAGCACGCCCCAGCCCATCGTCGGGGCGGCGTCCTTGAGGTGGCACGTCGGGGTGAGCTTGCTGAACACCTTCTGCAGCTCCGGCTCGCGCTGGATGGTCTCGATGGCGGCGCTGATGACGCGCCGGTCCACCTGCGCCGCGCGGGCGATGCTCGTGTCCGGGATGGCGATGGTGTCGCAGTACACGCCGTCCTCGCGCACCGCCAGGCCGTACCGGAGCAGCATCTGCGCCACCCGGGATTGGGCCGGGTAACGCTGGAAGTACTTGGTCAGCAGATGCCACATGTGCGCACCATCGTTCGGTTGCAAGGCAATGGGTTGCACAAATAGGTTTGCTCAAAAGTGGCGCTTCGTGCATAGGAATTGGGGCATAGAGCGCACAAGGAAGCGACATTGGGGCTCATTCCTGGGCGGAAATGTCTATGTAGGAGCATCCACGTTGGCTCGCCGGGTGCCACCTCTGCCCGACATCGGCCGCCAGCTCCGCCTCCGCCGGCTCCGCGACCCCGCGACCGGCATGTTCGTCCTCATCCCCATGGACCACGGCGTGAGCGTGGGGCCGGTCGCCGGGCTGGAGGACGCGCCGGGCGCGGTGCGCGCGGCGGTGAAGGGCGGGGCAACGGGCATCGTCGTGCACAAGGGCCTGGTGCGCGCGGTCGGCCCTGCCCTGGGCCGCGCCGGGCTGCTCGTGCACCTGAGCGCGTCCAGCGGCTTGAACCCGGACCCGAACGACAAGCGCCTCGTGGGCACGGTGGAGGAGGCGGCGCAGCTCGGCGCGGACGGCGTCAGCGTGCACGTGAACATCGGCGCGCCGCAGGAGTCGCGCATGGTCGAGGACCTGGGCCGCGTCGCCACCGACTGCGCGCGGCTCGGCATGCCCCTGCTGGCGATGATGTACGCGCGCGGGCACGACATCCGCGACCCGCACGACGTGGCCTACGTCGCGCACATCGCGCGCCTGGGCGCGGAGCTGGGCGCGGACGTGGTGAAGTGCCCGTACACCGGCAGCGTGGAGAGCTTCCGCAAGGTCGTGCAGGGCTGCCCCGTGCCCGTCGTCATCAGCGGCGGGGCGCGCATGGAGACCGACGCGCACGTGTTGCAGCTCGTGCACGACGCCATGCAGGCGGGCGCGGCGGGCGTGAGCATCGGGCGCAACGCGTTCCAGCACCCCCGGCCCGAGGCCATGGTGCGCGCCATCGCCGCCATCGTCCTGGAGAACCAGGGCGTGGAGCAGGCGCGGAAGCTGGTGCGGTGATGGGCGAGGCCATCATCGCCGTCCGCGACCAGGCGCTTCTCACCGCGGCCCTGGAGCGCGGCTTCACGAGCTTCCTCTTCGACAAGGACCCGGGCGAGCTGCGCAGCCTGGCGAAGTTCACGGCGTACGTCCTCGACGGCGACCGCCTGCTCCGCGACGGCAAGCCGGTGGGCACGCGCGTGCGCATCGCCAGCCCGCAGGACCAGGAGCGCGCGCGCAGCCGGGCCGGGCGCGACGAGTTGCTCCTCGTGGAGGTCGCGGACTGGAAGGTCATCCCGCTTGAGAACCTCATCGCGGCGCTGCAGGGCAGCAGCACGCGCATCGTCGCCGAGGCGCGCAGCGCGGAGGAGGCGCGCACCTTCCTCACCACGCTCGAGGTCGGCGTGCACGGCGTGCTCCTCCGGCCCAGGGACCGCGCCGAGCTCGACGCGCTGCGCAGCGTGCTCGACGACCTGGCCACGGAGCGCGTGCGCCTGGAGCAGGCCGAGGTCGTGGAGGTCAAGCCGGCCGGCATGGGCGACCGGGTGTGCATCGACACGGCGAGCCTGATGCGGCCGGGCGAAGGCATCCTCGTCGGCAGCCAGAGCGGCGGCCTGTTCCTCATGCACAGCGAGGCGGTGGAGAGCGGCTACGTGGCGAGCCGGCCGTTCCGCGTGAACGCCGGGCCGGTCCATGCCTACGTCCTCGCGCCCGGGGGCAGGACGCGCTACCTGAGCGAGCTGCGCGCCGGGGACGAGGTCCTCATCGTCGCCCCCGACGGGGGCACGCGGCGCGGCGTGGTCGGGCGCGTGAAGATCGAGTCGCGGCCGCTGCTCGTCGTGCGCGCGCGCGTCGGGGAGCGGGAGCTGGTGTCGCTCGTGCAGAACGCGGAGACCATCCGCCTCGTCACGCCCCAGGGGGCGAAGAGCGTCGTGGACCTGCAGCGCGGGGACAAGGTCCTGGTGCGCGTCGAGGACGTGGGGCGGCACTTCGGCATGGCCGTGAAGGAGACGGTCACGGAGCGCTGACGCATGACGCGCCTCGTGACCACGCTGCAGGGCGCGACCGCCGCCGAGATGGCCCGGCTGGCGAAGCGCAGCGGCACGGCCTGGGTCGAGGTGCGGCTGGACGCGCTGCGCGAGCCCCTCGGAGGGCTGCCCGCGCTGCGGCGCAGCATCGCGCAGAAGTGCATCGCGACGTGCCGGGCGCACGCGCAGGGCGGCGGGTTCCGCGGCCGCGAGGCGGAGCGGGAAGCTTGGCTGCAGGCGGCGCTCGAGGCCGGCTTCGACGCCCTCGACATCGAAGCCGATGCGCCGTTCCGCCGCCGGCTCGTCGAGCGCGGCCGGGCCGCCGGGGCCGAGGTCATCCTGTCGCGCCACGACCTCACGGCGCCCGACCCGCACGCGGCGGACCTGGCGCGGCTCCTGCCCCCGGGCGGCATCGCGAAGTACGCGGCGCGCGTGCGCGGTCCCGGGGACCTGGCGGAGCTGGTGCGCATCGCGGGGGAGCTGCGCGCGGCGGGCGTGCGCTTCGCGGTCATGGGCCTGGGGGACGCGTCGCTCCGCCTCCTCGCGCCGCTCCTGGGCAGCGAGCTGGTGTATTGCGCCGCGCCGGACGGCGAGGCCGCCGCGCCCGGACAACTGCCCGCGGCGCAGGTCCGCGCCGCGCACGCCCTGCTCCCGGCCGCGCCCCGCATCACCGCCCGCCACCGGCTCGTGCTGCTCCTCGGCGACCCGGTCGCGCACAGCGCCAGCCCGGCGATGCAGAACGCCGCCTTCGCCGCGAGCGGCGATGCGCTGCTCTACGCCGCGACGCGCGTGCCCCCGGCCAGGCTCGGCGCTGCGCTGCGCAACCTGCGCGACCTCGGCGCTGCCGGGGCGAACGTGACCGTGCCCCACAAGCAAGCCGCGCTCCGGCACATGGACGCGCTCGGCGCGGAGGCGCGCGAAGCGGGCGCGGTGAACACCATCGTGCTCCGCCGCGGCAAGCTCACCGGGCACGACACCGACGGCGCAGGCGCGGTGGATGCGCTGCGCGAGGCCGGCTTCGAGCCGCGCGGGCAAAACGTGCTCGTGCTCGGCGCGGGCGGCACCGGACGCGCCGTCGCGCATGCGCTCTGGCACGCCGGGGCGCACGTGCGCGTCGCGAACCGGACGGCATCCCGGGCGCGCGGCTTGGCGCGCGAGGTCGGCGGCGAGGCCCTGCCTTGGACGCGGGCCGCCGTCGGCTCCGCGCTGGCGGCGAGCCATGCCGTGGTCCACTGCACCACGCTCGGCCTGCAGGACCGGGCGAGCCCCGTGCC
>JAIVGT010000004.1 GCA_020201485.1 Halobacteriales archaeon | reverse complement strand
TGGTGCACGTCGTGCTCACCGCGGCCTACCTCGGCCTGCCGGCCGGGACGCAGATCGTCGTCGGGCACGCCATCGTCATCAGCCAGTGCGGCATCAGCGGCCCGCTCTTGGTGGACTTCGGCGACCCGGTGGGCATCCACCGCTTCTGAGTGGCGTTGACGGGGCGCGGGCCCAGCCCGCGTCCCACCTCCCTCTCTGCACGGACCCGTCCCGTGGCGGGACGAAGCGCCTACGTTCTCGCGAGCCCCCGCCTCCCTCCGCGGAAAACCTTCATGCCGGCGCAGCCGGTTCCGCGCCCCGGAGGCTAAGAACTTGCGCCGCACCCTCATCGTCCTCGCGCTCCTCGCGATGGCCGCCCCGTTGACCGCCAGCGCCCTCGCGCCCGTGGACACCGCCGTCCAGGCCGTGTCCGGCCCGGTGAGCATGAACGTGCTGACCGGCTACAGCCCGCCCGTGGTCGTCGTGGCCAGCGGCGGAAGCGTGACGTGGACGAACGGCGATGTCGCCCCGCACACCGTCACGGCCATCGGCACGGCCAGCTTCGACGTGCACCTGAACCCGGGCCAGAGCCTCACGCTGCAGTTCGCGGGCCCGAGCGTCGTGCCCTACCATTGCACCATCCACCCCTGGATGAACGGCGTCATCGTGGTCACCCCCTGAGCGCGCGTCGCGGGCTCCTTTTCCTTCCCGGCCCCGGAGCGGGAGCCAGCCTGCGGAAAAGGTTCATGCCTGTGCCGGGGCGTGCCCGGCCATGCGTCCGCTCCTCGCCCTCGCCCTGCTCGCCTTGCTCGCGCCCGCGGCGATGGCCGGTGTGGCCCCGAAGCCGGTCCTGAACGTCCTGGGCAACCAGGTCGCGGCCAGCATCCTCGGCGGGTTCAGCCCCCCGGTCGTGTACATCCCGGTCGGCGGCAGCGTGAGCTGGGAGGTCCACGAGGAGATCGAGCACACCGCGGTCAGCATCCTCGACGGCTCGCTCGACCTCGACCTCCGGCCGCACATCGTCTACACTGTGACCTTCCCGGAGAAGGTTCAAGGCCCGGGGCATGCTTGCCGCCCTGAGGCCTGTCCCATGCGCGCCCTGCTCGTCCTCGCCGTGTTGGCCCTTGCCGCCCCTCTCGCCCTGGCCGCGCAGGCCCCGGCGCCGGTCGCAGCCGTGCAGGTCCCGTCCGCTGTGCTCATGGACCTCGTCACCGGCTTCGCCCCGGCGGTCACGGTCGTGCCCGTGGGCGGCAGCGTCACGTGGACGAGCGTGGACTTCACCCTCCAGCACCACACGGCGAGCGGCGACAGCGGCCAGTTCGACACCGGCCACGTCGTGCCCGGCCAGAGCGTCAGCGTCAATTTCCCGACCGCTGGCGTCATCACCTACCACTGCCAGATCCACTTCTGGATGCGCGGCGTGGTCGTGGTCAACTGAGGTCTCCGAGGCGTTTCAGCCGCCCGTGATGCGGTTCAGCGTCTCGAAGGCCTTCACCATGTCCTTCTCGTCCACGACGAACATCGTGTCCTTGTAGCAGCTGATGACCTCGATGAAGTTGATGCCCTTGCTCGCCATGGCCGTGCTCAGGTAGGCCATGATGCCAGGCACCTCCTCGATGACGTCCGGGCTCGTGACGACGAGCTCGACGAGGTCCTCCTGCCGCTTCAGGATGTCCTCCCGGCCGATGATGTCCTCCAGCTCCTTGGCCACGCTCTCGTCCGTGATGATGGTCACGCTCGCCGTGCCCTGGATGACGTGCAGCGGGTGGTTCCGGCCGCGCAGCGCGCTCATGGCGCGCTCCAGCTTGGCGTAGATGTTCCAGCTCGGCCGTGCGGTGAGGATGGCGACCTTCGTGCGGATCTCGATCTTGCTCCGGTGCAGGACGCGCACGATCTCCGCCTGGTTGATCTTCTCCTTCGGGTCGAGCTCGTAGCGGCGGCATGCGATGAGGGCCGCTTCCTCGCTCTTCACCCCCTCCTCCTCCATGATCCTGCGGGCCAGGGCGCTGAGGTTGATGAGGCCGAGCTTGAGGCAGTCCTTCACGCTCGGGTGCGCGTCGATGTACTCGCGGACGACCTGGGCCGTGCTCGCCGTCGCGCGGGCCATGCGGCCGGGAAGCGCGCCTGGCCCAAGAATGTTTGGAATGGGACACTTCCGTCCCGGTTTTGTCGAGACTCCGACGCACGCCGGGCCCGCGCGGACCTGCGAGAAGCGACGACTGGCGACCTATTTCAATTTCATATGGGCGCTAAATAGGCCGCCACGAAGGTCGCAGCGGTTCCAGGAGAAACAGGGGCGGGGGCGCTTCGAGTCCCGGAGCCTCCCGCCACCGCCGAAACGGGCGTGGGCCGCCCTCGGCCGCGATTTTGTCCCGTTCCAGACATTTGCGTCCCGGCATGTTCCGTTCTCGTCATCCACCTTAAGCCCCGCATCTCCAATGATTGCTCACAGGCCATGCCCCAGGTCACCGTCGGCATTGCGGGCGCGACCGGCTACACCGGCGCGGAGCTCCTCCGCCTCCTCCTCGCGCACCCCCACGCCAAGGCGACGGTGCTGACCTCGAACTCGCACGTGGGCAAGGCCGTGACCTCCGTCCTCCCGCAGTTCGCCGGCGCGGTCAGCGGAAACTTCGCCAAGACCGAGGCGGCGAGCCTGCGGGAGTGCGACGTGGTCTTCAGCTGCCTGCCCCACGGGGCTGCGGCGCAGCTCGTGCACCAGCTCCACCAGGCCAGCCCGGCCCAGCGCATCATCGACCTCAGCGCCGACCTGCGCCTCAAGGACGCGCAGCTCTACACGCAGTGGTACAAGCAGCCTCACGCCGCGCCCGACCTGCTCAGCCAGGCCGTGTACGGCCAGGTCGAGCTGTTCCGCCCGCTCCTGCGCGGCGCGACCCTCATCGCCAACCCCGGCTGCTACCCGACGGGCGCGCTCCTCGCCCTCGCCCCCCTCGTCCGCCTCGGCCTGTCCGACGGGCCCTTCATCCTGGACAGCAAGAGCGGCGTCAGCGGCGCAGGCAAGGAGGCGCGCGAGGACCTGCACTTCCCCGAGATGCACGACGCGCTCCGCGCCTATGCCATCGGCACGCACCGCCACACGCCCGAGATCGAGCAGGGCCTGCGCGCGCTCGGCGGCAGCGGCGCGGTCACCTTCACGCCCCACCTCGTGCCCATGAGCCGGGGCATCCTCACCACCGCCTACGCGCCCGCCCCCGCCGGCTTGACGCAGGAGCAGCTCACCAAGGCCTACCACAAGCTGTACGACGGCGAGCCCTTCGTCCAGCTCGTGGACCAGCCGGACGTGAAGAACGTCCGCGGCTCGAACCAGGTCCACGTCAGCGCGACCCTGGTCGAGCGCACCCGCACCATCATCGCCGTCAGCGCCCTCGACAACCTCGTCAAGGGCGCGGCCGGGCAGGCCATCCAGGGCATGAACGTGGCCCTCGGCCTGCCGGAGAGCGACGGACTTCCCCGCAGCGGAGCAACACCCTAAATGAAGACCCTGACTGGCAACATCGGCGACGTGCAAGGCATCCGCGCCGTGGGCGTGCATGCTGGACTGAAGCTGAAGCGCCGCGACCTCGCCCTCATCTTCAGCGAGGTGCCTGCGAGCGCCGCCGCCGTGTACACCACGAACAAGGTGCAAGCCGCGCCCATCGCCGTGTGCAAGAAGCACCTCAAGGACAACAAGGCGCGCGGCATCGTCGTCAACAGCGGGTGCGCCAACGCCTGCACCGGGCCCCAGGGCCTGAAGGACGCGCACCGCATGGCGAAGCTCGCCGCCCTGGTCACGGGCGTGCAGCCCGAGGACATCCTCGTCGCCAGCACCGGCGTCATCGGCCAGCGCCTGCCCATGGACAAGGTGGAGCAGGGCATCGAGCAGCTCGCCAAGGCGCTGAGCAGCCCGAACCTGGGCGCGAGCGAGGCCATCATGACCACCGACACGGTGGAGAAGCAGGTCCTCGTCGAGTTCCAGGTCCAGGGCAGGACGTGCCGGCTGGGCGGCATCGCCAAGGGCAGCGGGATGATCCACCCGAACATGGCGACGATGCTCGGCTTCCTCGCCACCGATTGCGCCGTCGAGCCCAAGGCCCTGCAGCGCGCCCTGCGCAGCGTGACGCAGGACACGTTCAACATGATCACCGTGGACGGCGACCGGAGCACGAACGACATGGTCGCCATCCTCGCGAACGGCTTGGCCGGCAACAAGCCGCTCACCGAGCGCAGCGAGGGCTGGGACAGCTTCCTCGAGGCGCTGACCGCGGCCTGCACGAGCATCAGCAAGCAGATCGCGCGCGACGGCGAGGGCGCGGAGCGCCTCATCGAGGTCCAGGTGCGCGGCGCGAAGAGCGTCGGCGACGCGCGCAAGGCGGCGATGGCGGTCGCGGGCAGCAGCCTGGTGAAGGCGGCGATGTTCGGCCGCGACCCGAACTGGGGCCGCATCCTGGCCGCGCTCGGCTACAGCGGCTGCGCCCTCGACCCGACGAAGGTGAACCTCGTGCTCGCCAACGGCGTGGGCCAGGTCACGGTCTTCCGCCGGGGCAAGCCGGTGGAGGCGCGCGACGAGACGCTCCTGGCCCGCGTGCTGGCGAGCGGCGAGGTGAAGATCAAGGCCGACCTGAACCTCGGCGCGAGCGAGGCCAAGGCCTGGGGCTGCGACCTCACCTACGACTACGTCAAGATCAACGCCAAGTACACCACGTAGAGGCAACCCATGGACCAACTGAAGGGCAAGTACGTCGTCGTGAAGCTGAGCGGCAAGGCGCTCGACAAGCCGAGCTGGGCGCGCGACATCGCCGAGCTGCAAGCGCTCGGCGCCATGCCGGTCGTCGTGCACGGCGGAGGCAAGCAGATCGACGCGCTCAGCGCCAAGCTCGGCCTCACCCCCAGCTTCCACGATGGCCTCCGCGTCACCGACGCGCCCACGCTCGAGGTCGCAGAGATGGTCCTGGCCCGGGAGGGCAAGCGCATCGCCGCCCAGCTGCTGCAGCAGGGCGTGAACGCCCTCGGTCTCAGCGGCCGCGACGCCGGTATCCTGCACGCCGTGCCCCGCAGCAAGCAGCTCGGCCACGTCGGCCGCATCACCGCCGTGGACCACTTGCTCCTGGAGCTGCTGTGCAGCGACGGCTTCGTCCCCGTGCTCAACAGCATCGCCACGGGGCCGGATGGCACGGCGCTCAACACGAACGCGGACGAGGCGGCGCAGGCCATCGCCGTCGCCCTCGGCGCGCAGGCCTTGCTCCTGCTCAGCGACGTGGACGGCGTGCTCGGCCCGGCCGGGCGCATCGCCCACGCCACCCCGGCCAGCATCGCCGAGCTGCGCGCGAGCGGCGTGGCGAGCGGCGGCATGCTGCCCAAGCTCGAGGCGTGCAGCGAGGCGGTGGAGCATGGCGTGGGCATGGTGCGCATCGCGCGCAGCGACGCGCCCATCCTGCAGGCGCTGGACCGGAGCATGGACCTGGGCACGCTCGTCACCCCGGAGGCCTGAACCATGGCGTTCGAGCGCACGCTCCGCTTCGACTTCCCCAGCGTCTGGGGCAAGAGCATGGCCCCCAACTACAGCGCCCCCGAGCTCTTCCTGGAGCGCGGCAGCGGATGCTGGGTGTGGGACGTGCAGGGCAACAAGTACCTCGACATGCTCGCCGGCATCGCCGTGCTCAGCCTGGGCCACGCCCACCCCGCGGTCACGCGCGCCATCCAGCAGCAGGCCGAGCAGCTCACGCACGTGAGCAACCTGTACGGCAACCTCCCGGCGCTGCGCCTGGCGCACCGCCTCACGGAGGCCACCGGCCTGGGCAAGGTGCTGTTCCTCAACAGCGGCACGGAGGCCAATGAAGCCGCCATCAAGCTCGCGCGCAAGTGGGGCGCGGGGAAGGGCTGGCCGGCGGGCAAGATCATCGCCTTCGAGAACAGCTTCCACGGCCGCACCCTGGGCAGCCTCGCCGCGACCGGGCAGCCGAAGTACTGGCACGGCTTCGAGCCGCTGCCCGAGGGCTTCACGCACGTGAGGTTCAACGACCTCGAAGCGGTGAACGCGGCCATCACGAAGGACAGCATCGCCGTGCTCTGGGAACCGGTCCAGGGCGAGGGCGGCGTGCTGCCGAGCACGCGCACCTTCGCGCAGGGCTTGCGCCGGTTGTGCGACGAGCACGGCCTGCTGCTCATCGCGGACGAGGTGCAGACCGGGGTGGGCCGGAGCGGCAGCTTCCTCGCGAGCCAGGCGCTCGGCGTCCAGCCCGATATCGTGACCCTGGGCAAGGGCATCGGTGGCGGCGTGCCGCTCGCGGCGATGCTGGCGAAGGACGAGGTCGCATCCAGCTTCGCGCCCGGCGACCACGGCTGCACGTTCGGCGGCGGGCCGCTGTGCACCGCCGCTGGCCTGGCGGTCATGGACGCGATGGACGAGGAGCACGTGCTCGCGCACGTCGACACCGTCGCCCCGGTGCTCGAGGCTGCGCTGCGCAAGGAGCTCGGCCTGCACGCGACCGAGGTGCGCGGCCTGGGCCTGCTGCTCGGCGTCAAGCTCCAGCTCCCGTTGGCGAAGCGCGTCAAGGCCATCGCCCAGCAGAAGGGCGTGCTCGTGGGCAGCATCGGGGACGACGTGCTCCGCCTCGCCCCGCCCCTCATCATCAGTGAAGAGGAAGCGAAGCTCGGCGCGCACGTGCTCGGCGAGGCGGTCAAGGCCGCCGCGAAGGAGCACGCGAAGCAAGCGCAACACGCGTAGGACAACGTTCCGGGAGGCATTCCAACATGACCAAGACGTGCGTGCTCGCCTACAGCGGCGGGCTGGACACCAGCGTTGCCATCAAATGGCTGCAAGAGGAGAAGGGCTACGACGTCGTCACGCTCACTGCGGACGTCGGCCAGCCCTTGGACGGATTGCAGGACGCATTGGCCCGCGCCAAGAAGATCGGCGCGGTGAAGACCGAGGTCGTGGACCTGAAGCAGGAGTTCGCGAACGAGTACCTCGCGCCCGCCATCCAGGCCAACCTGCTCTACGAGCACGTGTACCCCCTGGCGACGGCGCTCGGCCGGCCCCTCATCGCGTCGCACCTCGTGCGCGTCGCCGAGGCGGTGGGTGCGGAGGCCATCGCGCACGGCTGCACGGCGAAAGGCAACGACCAAGTGCGCTTCGACGTCACCACGAAGACGCTGAACCCGAGGCTGAAGGTCATCGCGCCCATGCGCGAGTGGCTGGTCACGCGCGAGGAAGCGGTGCAGTGGGCGAAGCAGCGGAACGTGCCCCTGCCCGACATCAGCCGGAAGAAGACCTACAGCACGGACGAGAACCTGTGGGGCCGGAGCATCGAGTCCGGGGACATCGAGGACGCTTCCAAGGCCCCCAACGAGGCCGCCTTCGCCTGGACGAAGAGCCCGCAGGACGCGCCGAACACGCCGGAGCTCGTGAGCATCGGCTTCGAGAACGGCATCCCGACGACGCTGAACGGCAAGTCGCTGGAGCTGTGGAAGCTCGTGCAGCAGCTGAACGGCATCGCCGGGAAGCACGGCGTCGGCCGCATCGACCACGTCGAGGACCGCCTCGTCGGCATCAAGAGCCGCGAGGTGTACGAGTGCCCCGCCGCGCTGACCCTCATCAAGGCGCACCGCGACCTCGAGGCGCTGACGCTGACGAAGGACGTGCTGCTGTTCAAGCCGCAGCTGGAGCAGAAGCTGGCCGAGCTGACGTACAACGGCCTCTGGTTCAGCCCGCTCGCGGACAGCATCCGCGCCTTCCACGCCAGCACGCAGGGCACGGTCACGGGCGAGGTCACGCTGCAGCTGTTCAAGGGCAGCGCGACGAGCGCGGGCAGGACGAGCCCGTTCAGCCTGTACAAGGCCGACCTCGCCACCTACGGCCAGGGCGACACGTTCGACCACACCGCGGCGACCGGCTTCATCACCATCTGGGGCCTGCCTCTGCAGGTGGCGAGCGCCGTGCGCGGGAAGGGCAAGGCGAAGAAGGCGAAGAAGTAACGGCGACGCAGACCAGGCCTTCGCGTGCGCCGTGGCGAGCGGGCCGTTCGCCATGCCGGTGGTCGTGATGGCCAAGCGGGGCCGTGCGACTTGCGTCCCCGCTGTCTCGGCCCGGGCCCGGTCAGCGCCACCTGCATCGCTGGAGGCCAGCCGTCAAGGCCAAGCCTGGCACGCGCATCTGCATCCTCGTGCCCGACAAGCCCTGGGGCGGCCGCTTCGAGGAGCGCACCAGCCCGCGCATCGAGGCCTACACCTCCAGCCTGAGCGAGGACGCGCGCCTGCTGCGCTTCGACGTCGCCGGCAGCATCGCCCACGCCCGCATGCTCGGCCAGCAGGGCCTGCTCAAGCCCGAGGAAGCGCAGCGCATCGAGCAGGGCCTGCGCGACGTGCTGCGCGCCTTCGAGCAGGGCCAGCCCTTCGACCCGGCGCTCGAGGACGTGCACATGAACGTCGAGGCCGCGCTGACGAAGCACATCGGCGAGCCGGGCAAGAAGCTGCACACGGGGCGGAGCCGGAACGACCAGGTCGCCCTGGACACGCGCCTCGTCGCGCGCGAACGCACCCTGGCCTGCGCCCAGGCCTGCCTCGACCTGCACGCGTTGCTCTGCGCGCAGGCGGAGCACCACGTCCGCGACCCGATGCCGGGTTTCACGCACCTGCAGCGCGCCATGCCGGTCACGCTCGGGCATCACCTGCTCGCCCGTGCGGCCCAGCTGGAGCGCGACGCGCAGCGCTTCCTGGCGAGCTTCGACCAGGCGAACCGCTCGCCCCTCGGCGCGGGCGCGCTCGCCGGCGCATCCCTGCCCCTGGACCGCGACCTGCCGGCGCAGCTGCTGGGCTTCGACGGCCTCGTCGAGCACAGCATGGACGCGGTGAGCGACCGCGACTTCCTCATCCAAGGGGTGGGCAGCGCCGCGCAGTGCATGGTGCACGTCAGCGGCTTCGCCGAGGAGCTCGTGCTCTGGGCCACGCCCGAGTTCGGCTACTTCCGGCTCGGCGATGCGGTGAGCACGGGTAGCTCGCTGATGCCGCAGAAGAAGAACCCCGACCCCCTGGAGCTGATGCGGGCGAAGGCCATGCGCGTGCAAGCTGCTCTGGCTGCGCTCCTCGGCATCGCGAGCAAGCTGCCCCTGGCCTACAACCGCGACCTGCAGGAGATGAAGCCGCTCTTCCTCGGGGCGATGGACATCACCGAAGCCAGCGTGCGCGCCCTGCACGAGGTCCTGGCCCGCAGCGCGTTCGACCCGCAGCGCATGGCGGCGGCGCTCGACGACGGCGCCACGCAGGCCACCGCCCTCGCCGAGCACCTGGTGCGCTCCGGCGTTCCGTTCCGCGAGGCGCACGAGGCGGTGGGCAGGCTCGTCCGCACCGCAACCGGCCCGCTCAGTGCCCTGACGCAGGAGGACCTGGCGCGCGCGCACCCGGCCCTCGGCTCCGCCCTGCCCATCCTGCAGCACCGCGGCCCCCCGGCGAGCGGCACGCGCGGGTCGCCGAGCGACGCCGAGCGCCTCCTTTCCGTGGCGCGCGCGCAGCACGCGGAGCTCGCCGAGCAGCTCCGGCTCCGTCAGGCCAAGCACGCCGCGGTCGAGCGGCTCCTGACCAGCCCCTGAAGCCCGCCTCGGCACAGGCTTCATGCCCGCTCGCACCCCTGCTCCCGCCATGCGCGGCCGCGCGCTCGGCCTGCTCGCGCTCCTCGTCCTGAGCGGCTGCACCGCCCCGGCGCAGCTCCAGGCACCGCCCGAGCACCGCGCGCCCGATTGGCAGCCGAACCCGCCCCAGGGCCCGGAGCCGGTGCTCGGCCCGGGCACGCACTACGCCTAGGTGCCGTACGGGTTCGCGCGCAGCGATTTCGCGCCGCCGGCCCAGCCCTTCCCGTCATCTACCGCCAGGACGGCTACGCCGGGGCGGACGTGCCCACGCACTACGTGCGCATGCGCGACGGCGTGCTCGTCGCGGTGCGCGTGGCCGTGGACGACGCGACCGCGCCCCGCTTCCTGAACGCCCAGGGCTCGGTGCGCGGCACGGGCTGCAGCGGCGGGCAGTTCGACCTGTTCCAGCGGGCCGAGGCGTTCGACGGCCGCGAGGTCATCGAGCGGCTGGCGCACCAGCCGTGGAGCACGGGCAAGGTGGGCATGGTGGGCTCCTCCTACAGCGCGCACGAGGCGCTGCTCACGGCGAGCACGCGGCCGCCGTCGCTCGTCGCCGTCGCGGCCAGCGCGTCCTCCTCCGACCTGTACCGCGACGTGGCCTACCCCGGCGGCATCCTGGACGAGGTGTTCACCCTCGGGTGGAGCCAAGGCGTGCGGCCGAGCGCGGAGGAGCAAAGCGTGCTGCATGCCGTCGAGGCGCAGGACGACCTCTGCGCGCAGGATATCGCGCTGCGCGGCGCGGCCAGCCCCGCCGACAACATCCTCATCAGCATCGCGCGCCCGACCGATGGACCATGGTACCAGGCGCGCGACGTCGGCACGTACATCGGCCTGGTCCAGGTGCCGACCCTGCTGAGCGTGGCGTGGCAGGACGAGGAGATCGCGCCCCGCGGCGCGCTGGAGCTGTTCCGGGACCTGCACCCGGAGCCCATCCTCGTGGACGGGAAGCGCGTCGAGCCGAAGTGGCTGCTCGGCACGAACGGCGTGCACTTCACGAGCCACGCCAGCCTCAGCCACGACACCCCGGCCTGGTTCGACCACTGGCTGCGCGGCGTGGACAACGGCATCGAGCGGCGCGCCCCGGTCGAGCTGCGCTTCGACGCGGTGGGCAACTACACCCGCACCGGCTACGCCTGGAACGGCACGCTCGCCCTCGACGCGCTGCCCGCGGCGGGCACGACGTGGCAGCGGCTCTTCCTCCGCGTGGGCCAGGGCCTGAGCGGCGACGCCCCGGCGAGCGAGCCCGGCGACACCTACCTCGGCGGCGTCCCGCGCGAGAACTGGCTGTTCGATGCCGGCATCCTCGTCCTCGGCGAGGCGCAGCCGACCGACCACGGGCCGGCCCTGCTCGACCTGCGCGACGACCCCGGGGACTCGACCGCGCTCGTGTACCGCACCGCGCCCCTGGAGCAGGCCACGACCCTCGCCGGCCCGGTCACGGCCAGCCTCTGGCTGAGCACGACCGCGACCGACGCCGACCTGTTCGTCAGCATCGCCGACGTGCAGCCCGACGGCAAGCTCACGTACCTCGCGCGTGGCCTGCTGCGCGCGTCGCACCGCGCCCTCGACGAGCAGCGCACGCTGCGCGACGCGCAGGGCGACGTCGTCCGGCCGTGGCATCCACACACGAACCCGCAGCCGGTGGTGCCGGGGGAGCCGCAGCGGGTCGAGGTCGAGGTGCTCCCGTTCGCGCACGTGCTGTACCCCGGGCACCGTCTGCAGCTCGTGGTGATGGGCCCGCCGCTCCTCGACGGCTTGTGGGGCTACGTGAGCACGGCCCCGCCCGCGCCGGTCACGGTGCTGGACGATGCGGCGCACCCGTCGAGCCTCCTCGTGCCGCTGGTGGCGTGGCCCGGGCCGCTGCCGCCCGAGCCCGCCTGCGGGACCATCGACGGCTACGCGTGCGTGCGGCCTCGGACGTGACGGCTCACCGTTCGGGCGCAAGAGCGCCGCGCTCAACATGTTCGGGGAGGACAAGGGGGCATGAGAAACGGCGGGATCACGAATGCCCGTCTCGTGCGAGCTCCTCTCGTAGGCTGGAGAACATGGTCGTATGAAGATTCTCTCCGGTCCATGGTTCGGGTCCAGAAATCGAACGAGGTCAGAGCGGAGCCGAGCCCATCGCGGAAGGAGAACTTTCACGTCTTGCCCGACCATTCTGTACCCATGCGCCGCACGAAGGACGTTGTCATCGCGTTCCTTGCGCTCGCGCTCTTTGTCCTCACGGCCGGATGGTCCTCCGCCCTTGGAGTCCCGGATGAGGTCGGCGGGTGCTATCACGGGGAATACTGCTACCAGATCAACCACCGGGACGTCGCCGTCTGTTTCCCGGGGCTCATCTGTCAATGGGTCTGGTTCCCGACGCCGCTGCCTCCGATTCCTGGCCTCCCCTACGTCCCTGTTCCCATCGGCCTCTGCGCCATTCCCTTCGTGTGCTTCTAGGCGCTCGGTGGCCGCTGCGCGCTCAACGTCTCCGACGGGCCCTTGGACTTCGTGCGTTTCGCCTCCACGCCGTGACCCGCAACTTTAGCCGCTATGGCGCGCCGTGGCTGCGACGGATTACTCGTGTTCCGACGACAGGAAAAGGAGCACGAGCACCGGCGCCGATTGAAAAGATGCACCTCACACCAGGAATTTGGTAGAGGAGGGACGCCCCACGGCATCGATGGCGTCTCTAGGCGCAGTATCCGACACTCTGCTGATGGTGTTGACGATGAGGGGGAAAGGCGCCCGAGAACTCAACGGAATTCACAGCAACGAACGTCACGCAGCCATCAGGTGGCAAGTCGAACTCCACAGTGCAAGCCAACTCCACGCCAATCGGAAGGATGGCGCCAGTCATGGACCATTCCATTTGCTGGATATCGTTGCATCTGTCGCTCGCTGAGCCCGTCAGGAGACCATCTGCAGAGCCAACCATCGCGCCGGCGTTGACCCATCGAGAGGCGTCGATATTTCCATTGAGCGTAAAGACGCAATGCTGCCCGGCGGCGTGGGGACTGCAAGCAAGGTCGCCGCCGTCGTCGTTGACTTCACCACAGTTGATGCCGATTGCAATCCCGCCGTGCGTTGTCGGATCTGTGTTTAGCCCAAGTCCGCAATCTCCGCTCGTCCAGGGAAATCCAGGACCCAGGCCGGGTGCACCGATGCAAAGCCCTGGGCAGACCAAGATCACCGGGACAAGGACAGTGAGTTTCATGAAACCCCTCACGTATTCGACGGAACGGGTCCACCGTAGCTGACATCGAGCCAGTAATTCGCCGCGGTCGCGCCCGCAGTCAAGGACAACTTGAATCGCGTCGCCGTGCATGTGAGAGAGCTGTCGTAGCCGAGTTGGACTTCGCGATTGAGAGAGGATGAAATGCCTGTCTGTGTCGGACAGTTGATGTTCGGCACTGCCAACGACGGTTGAAGCGTTACAGTGAGTATTCCCGACGT
The DNA here is from genome assembly GCA_020201485.1 of Halobacteriales archaeon. Taxonomy (GTDB): domain Archaea; phylum Thermoplasmatota; class SW-10-69-26; order JACQPN01; family JAIVGT01; genus JAIVGT01. Next base: position 391 of record JAIVGT010000004.1, on the reverse strand, counting down.
TCCGCTCGGCTCCGACGATGTCGGGACGATGGTTGAGGTCGAAATCCACCAAGTCGAATCGTAGGGCGCAAGGTACCAGTTCACCGTATGCAACGCTGAAACGGTCCCGCTCAGATTGTAATGGGGTGGATTCGTGACGGCCATGAGCGCGTGGCCAGTGGCTGCTGCCGTGGCATTGTATGCCTGAATCCGGCCCGAGCCAAAGTCGTAGTTCCTCGGCTGGGGGTACGCGTACAAGTCTGGCCCCCAAGGCTGCGCCTCCTCCATCAGGAACCGCTTCGTCTCGGTGTTGTTGAGCGTGGCGTTGCCCTGCCGCATGAGCGCGACCGTGCCCGCGACGAACGGCGTCGCGAAACTCGTGCCGCTCGCCGTGCAGAAGCCATCGCCCCCG
>JAIVGT010000325.1 GCA_020201485.1 Halobacteriales archaeon | reverse complement strand
GTAGGCGCACTCCGCGCCGCTCGCGCCCGCGGTGATGCTGTTCGTGAAGCCGCCGCACTGCGCGTGGTGGTTGCCCGGGTAGATGAAGGCATTCATCACGTCGTTCGGGGCGCCCGTCGCGTCGATGCCCTTCGGGTCCACGCGGCAGGCGTCGATGAGCGGGTGGCTGCCGTCGAAGGCGCGACACTGTCCGCTCCAGATGAACTCGTTGTCGGCGTAGACCAGGCCCTGCACGTCGGGGTCGGTCGGGTTGGCGAGGTGGTCGATGACGCCGTTGCCGTTGCTGTCGGTCCAGGCGCCGTACCAGGCCCAGAGCATGCTCGGGCCAGGGGTGATGACGTCGCTGACGCCGGCCGACGCGAGGGTCCCGGCGAGGGGGCTGTCCGCGAGCTTCTTGTTGATGTTCGCGCCCTGCGTGCCCGCGGACGTGATGTCCAGGGCCATCTGGGCGTCGAGGAAGTTGACCGTGATGGCGCCCGCGCCGGTCAGACCGGGGCCGAGGCCGCTCTCCACGCCAGCCGTGTGGCGCGGGGCGATGCTCTCGACGCCGGACGCACCGGTGCCGACGCCGATAGTCCACGTGCCGCACAGGCCGCTGGGCTGGCGCCCGGCGCTGTCCGTGCAGCCCGGGGCGAGGACCTTGCCCGCGGGGGTGGCGGCGTCGCTCTCGGCGACCCAGTCGTTGTTGTAGTCGATGACGTGGTTGGCCACGAGGGGGCCAAGGACCGACGTCGTCGTGCGGTCGGGCTCATTGCTGCTGCCCATGTCGTCGTGCTCGTTGGGCATGGCGGCGTAGCTGCTGAAGTGCGACGCCATGGCCGAAGCCGGGATCACCATGGACGCGGTGAGCGCGGCGACGATGATAATGCGCCAGTTCATGTGGGTTCCTCCGTTTCGTTGAACGGGGGGACGCGACGACGGGCCGCATGGCAGCCCGGCCTCCGGGACCTCCCGCCTCCCAAGGCTACGTGAACGTAGCCTCACGGCGCGCGGTATGGCCCACTCGTTGATAAACTGTTTCCTGCCTCTGTATGGCATTGCCGCGATGTCGTCTGAGCCTGGGCAAGGGCTGCGAGTCTCTGCGAAAACGCCGGGGATTCCCTGAGCGGGACGGGTCCCGCCGGCGCTCGCTCCGGGTGCCCGGGCTGCCCGGTCCGGAATGGGCATCGGCATCGTGACGGCGGGCCTCCGATGGGCGGTGCCCACGCGCTTGCTTCCGCCGGCGCTCGACCGTGGCGCAAGGTACTTGGCCGCGGGCCGAGGTGCGCCGGCCATGGCCGAAGGCCTCGCCGCGTGGGTCCTGGCGTTCCTGGTCCTCGTCGCGCCCTGGCTCGTCATCGCCTTGAGCGCCGCCACCGCCCTCAGCCTCGTGCTCGTCGTGAGCATGCTCGTCGTGTTCAGCATCGGCCTGCTCCTGCTCACCGCGACCGTGCTCGAGGCGTAACGGGGGACGTCGTCGCTCCTCGCCTCCGCGCTGAGGCGCTCCGGCTCCTCGCTCCTCGTGCCCCCGCACCCCCTTGATGACGACCGGAAAGCAGGTGGTGCGTGCGCGACACCGGGAAAACTTGCATAAGGTGGGGCACCATCCTCCGCCCGGATGCGCGACCTGGTCGAGGAGGAGCTGCGGGGGCCGAGCGTCATCCGCGACGCGGCCAAGCTCGCCTTCGACTACGTCCCCGACGAGCTGCCCGGGAGGGAGGCGGAGGAGCGCCAGCTCGTGCAGCTCTTCAAGGGCCTGCTCAGCGGGGCCACGAGCCAGCACGTGCACCTCACCGGGCCGGTGGGCGCGGGCAAGACCGCCCTCGCCAAGCGCTTCTGCAAGGACTTCGCCGAAGCGGCGAAGAAGCGCGACGTGAGCGTGCAATGGGTGCACATCAACGGCCGCAAGCGCACGAGCGCCAGCGCCGTGCTCATCGGCGTCCTGGCGGAGCTGTACGGCGATTTCCCGGACCGCGGCTTCAGCGTGGACGAGATGCTGAAGAGCCTGCACAAGAAGCTCGAGCCCCAGGGCACGCGCCTGCTCCTCATCCTGGACGAGGTGGACGTGCTCCTGAAGCGCTCCGGCTCCGACCTCGTGTACCTGCTCACGCGCTTCAACGAGGAGGCGAACCTCGCCCAGCACGGGGTCAGCCTGATCCTCATCAGCCAAGGCGACGTGCGGCCCTACCTCGACGACGCCAGCGCGAGCACGCTGAAGCTCACGCACCACCTGCCCTTGAAGGCCTACGACCAGCCCGGCATGCAGGCCATCGCCCACCAACGCGTCGAGTTGGCCTTCCATCCCGGCACCGTCCCGGAGGAGGTCGAGGAGCTCGTCGCCGACATCGCCGCCGAATCGGGCAGCGCGCGCCGCGTCATCGAGCTCCTGGAAGGGGCGGGGCTGGCCGCGGACGGTGAGCGCAGCCGGCGGGTGAGCGCGGAACACGTGCGCGCGGCCAAGGCGGACGTGGAGAGCGTGGTCACGGAGCAGCAGCTGCGCGCCTTGGACCTGCACCGCAAGCTCGCCCTCGTCGGCATCGCGCGCGCCCTGCGCGACACGGCGTACGTGGTCACGGGCGACGCGGAGCGCGCCTACCACATCGCGTGCGAGGAGCGTGGCGAGGAGCCGCGGGGGCACACGCAGTTCTGGACGTACCTCAAGGACCTCGAAGGCTCGGGGCTCATCGACGCCAAGCGCAGCGGCAAGGGCCATGCCGGGAGCACGACCATCATCTCGCTCCACGACATCCCCGGCCGCGCCCTGGAGGAGAAGCTCCTCAAGCTCCTGCGGTGATGCGGCGAAGCCTCGTCGCAACCCCGCTGCATGGTGCGCGATGGCACCATCGTTGACGGCAAACCTGAAGGCGCGCCGGCCCGAGGCAGGCCCGGCGCGATGCAGACCGAGCCTGGCAACGGCAACGAGGCCCGCTTCCGCACCCTGCGCGAGCTCGGCCTCACGGAGTACCAGGCCAAGGCCTACGCCGCGCTGCTCCGCCTGGGCAAGGGCACCGCGGCCCAGGTCGCGAACGTGACCGACGTGCCGCGGAACAAGCTGTACCCCGTCATGCAGCAGCTCAACGCCCTCGGCCTGGTGGAGACGAGCCTGGGCGAGGCGCAGGTCTTCCGCCCCCTGCCCCTGGACCGCTTCCTCGACGAGCGGCTGCGCGCCCTGCGCACCACGGCGGAGCAGCTCCAGGAGGGCCGCGCTGCCCTGCTCCAGCTCTTCCGCGCCGCGCCCGGCGAGGCCGACGTCGCCCCGGCCGGCTACCGGCTGTTCCACGGCCGGGCGAACATGCTCGACCAGCTCCGGCTCGCCCTGCGCGAGGCGCGGCGCGAGGTGTGGCTCGCCGGCACGGCCGACACCCCGGCCCGCCTGCTCACGAGCGGCGTGGCGGAGGTGCTGCGCGAGCGCACCGAGGAGGGCGTGCGCATCCACGCCTTGTTCCCGGAGGGCGCGGAGCAGGCCATGCTGCGGGAGCTGGACGAGGCGTGGGGGCACGGCGCGGTGCGCGTCCACGCCCAGCTCGTGCCCGGCGCGCTGCTGTGCGCCGTGGACGCCACGCTCGCCGTGCTCGTGCAGTCGCAGCCCGAGGACACGAGCATCACCCGGGGGAACGACATCACCCTCGTCACGCCCAGCCCCATCATCGCCCGCGTCGTGGAGC
>JAIVGT010000324.1 GCA_020201485.1 Halobacteriales archaeon | reverse complement strand
GTGAAGCACAGCTTCGACGGCGACCACCTCGTCGCGGTCAGCGGCCTGCTCACGCGCGCCCCGACGCGGCGGCGCACGCTCACGATGAGCCTGGCCTGGGCCGCTGGGCACATGGCGACGGCGGGCGTCATCACGCTCGGCCTGTGGTACGCGCGCGGGTCGCTCCTCGGCGGCCTGCTCGGCCAGCTCGACGTGCTCGTCGCGGCCATGCTCGTCGTCATCGGCCTCGTCGGGCTCGTGCTGGAGCTGCGCGTCATCCACGCCCACCGCCACGCGCACGGCGCGGTCGAGCACGAGCACGCGCACACCCACCTGCTCGGGAGGCTCGGCCTGCACCGGCACAAGGCCATGCTCGGCATCGGCATCGTGCACGGCATCGCCAGCAACGACGAGCTGCTCGTGCTCCTCGCGGCCGGGCTGGGCGTGTCGAGCCTTGCTGGCCTGCTCGCGGGCGTCGGCGTGTTCAGCGTCGGCGTGGTCGCGGGCATGGTGCTGTTCGGCGTGGCGCTGACCGCTCCGCTGCTGGCGTCGCGCAAGGAGAGCGTGCGGCGTGGGGTGAGCCTGGCCGCGGCCGTGCTCAGCTTGGGCTACGGGCTGGCGATGCTCGGCGGGTTTGGCGGATGGAACCCGTTCGGCCTGGGCTGATGGGCAACCTTCAAGGCGGCGCGCCCCGCTCGGTCCGCGCCGATGGTCCCCGCGCCCTTCGTCAGCGTCGTCATCACCGTGCTCAACGCGGAGCGGTACCTGCCCCGCTGCCTCGACTCGCTGCTCGCGGTCGCGTATCCCAAGGACCGCTACGAAGTGGTCATCGTGGACGCGCAGAGCAAGGACCGCACCCCGGCCATCGTGCAGGAGTACGCGGCCCGGACGAAGGGCGCCCCCGAGGTGCGGCTGTTCGCGAAGCCGGGCAGCATCGGCGTCGGGCGGAACGAGGGCGTGCGCCACGCGCGCGGGGAGTTCGTGGCCGTGACCGACGGCGACATGGTCGTGAGCCAGGAATGGCTGCGCGAGCTGCTCGCCGGCTTCGCCCTCGGGGAGCGCATCGGCGCCGTGGGCGGGCCGAACAACACCGCGACGCGCGACGTGGCGAGCCTGAGCGTGGCCTGCATCCCGGTGCACGGCCCGACGCTGGACGAGGTCCCGCTGCTCGGCCGCAACCGCTACCGTGCGCCCTTCGTCAGCAGCACCGACTGGTACACGAACGTCACGCGCAACAGCATGTACCGCAAGGACGTGCTCGACGCGGTCGGCGGCTTCGCCGAGGAGCTCATCAGCACCGAGGACCCGGAGCTGAACGCGCGCATCCACCAGGCGGGCTGGCGCACGGCCTACAACCCGAAGGCGGTCGTGTTCCACCACCACCGCGGGTCGCTCGGGGCGTTCTACCGCCAGCAGCGGCACTATGCGTACGGCCACGCAGACACGACGAAGAAGCGCCCGTACATGCGCAAGCCGAAGCAGTTCCTGCCGGCCGCGGGGCTCGCGCTCCTCGTGCTCCTGGCGTTGCTCGGGCTGGCGTGGCGGCCGGCGTGGGTCGCGCTGGGCGTGCTCCTCCTCCTGGCGCTCCTCGGCCTGCTGCAGTACGGTCTGCGCGCGGCCCTCATCCACAAGGACGCGCGCCTCGTGCTGAGCGCGCCCGCGTCCTTCGCCGCGTGGCAGCTCGCCTGGGCCATCCACTATCCCCGCCGGCTCCTGCAGGTCGGCCGCGAGACCGTGCTCACGAGCGACTGACGGAAATACCCGCGTCGCGATTGCCGGCCGATGGCCCAGGTGCTGCTCCTCGCCCTCCGGTTCTGGCCGGCGACGGGCGGCGTGGAGCAGCGCATCTGGGAGGTGGGCAAGCGCCTGTCGAAGGCCCACGCCATCACCGTGCTCACGAGCGATGCCAAACGCGAATCGCCCTTCGAGCGCTTCGCCGAGGACGAGGCCCCGGAGCAGGCGGAGGGCATGCGCATCGTGCGGCTCCCGGCGGTGCGGCGCGCGCCCATCGAGGGGTACGGCGTCCATCTGCGCGGCCTGCGCGACGCCCTGGCGCGCGAGCTGCCGGCGGTGGACGTGCTCGACCTGCACCCCTACGGCGCGGCGCACACCGACGCTGCCGTCGGGCCGGCCCGCACGAACGGCGTCCGGGTCTGCCTGACGGCGCACCTGCATCCGGCGGAGACGGCCGGGCATCCCTGGTTGCGGGCTGCGTACGACGCCGTAAAGGGCGGGGCGACGCTGCGCGCCGCGGACCGCGTCATCGCCGTGTCCGAGCCCGAACGCACGCTGCTGGAGCGGCGCTTCCGCGTCCGGCCGGAGCGGCTGAGCGTCATCCCGAACGGCTTGGACACGCGCCATTTCCGCGACTTGGGCCAGGAGCGCGACCGCGGCTTGCTGCTCGCCGTGGGCCGGCTTGCGCCGGTGAAAGGCTTCGACCTCGCCCTGGAGGTGCTGGCGAAGCTGCTGGCGCAAGGCGAGGACCTGCGGCTCGTGCTCGCCGGGGAGGACTGGGGCGAGGGGGCGGAGCTGCGCGCGCATGCGCATCGCCTCGGCATCGCGGAGCGCGTCGAGTTCGCCGGCCGCGTGGACGCGGCGCAGCTGCTGGGGTTGTACAACCGCGCCCAGCTCTTGCTCGTGCCCAGCCGGTACGAGGCGTTCGGCATCGCGGCCCTGGAAGCGGTGGCCTGCGGCTGCCCGGCGCTCGTCAGCGACGTGGGCGGCTTGCCCGCGGCCGCTGGGCCGGGCGGCATCGCCCTCCCGCGCAGGGCGCAGGCTTGGATCGAGGCCATCACGGAGCTGCTGCGCGACGCGGACCGCATGCAAGCCCTGCGCGAGGCCGGTCGCGCGCACGCGGAGCGGCACGACTGGGACCGCATCGCGACGCAGGTGGGCGAGGTGTGGGAGGAGCTGGCGTGAAGGCGCACATCGTCACGCCCTTCTTCTGGCCCGTGACCGGCGGGCAGGAGCCGCGGATACTACCTCCTGACCTGGATGCCCGACATCGCGCCCGAGCCCGAGGCGGTCGTCGAGGCCCAGGGCTACCCGCACCTCGTCGGGGACCGCGTCGAGCGCGCGGTGGGTGCGAAGGTGCCCTTCGTCATGACGCCCGTGGGCACGACCATCCGCCTCGAAGGCGCCGCCGCGCTCGCCAAGGGCGCGTACGACGCGCTCCTCGGCGTGCCGACGATGCGGCGCGCGCGGCGGCTCATCCTGCTCACGCGCGCGGAGCTGCCCTGGCTGCGCGAGCACGGCATCCCGACGGAGCGGGCGCGCATCGTGCCGGGCGCGGCGAGCGATGCCGCCTTCGAGCCGGCCGGGACCGGGCGCGTCCTGGAGCGCCACGGGCTCGAGGACTACGTCGTGCTCCTCGGCCGGCTGGGCGTGCAGAAGAACCCCGTGCTGCTCGTCGATGCCTTCGCGCGCATCGCCCAGGAGTTCCCGAAGCTGCAGGTCGCGCTCGTCGGTCCCGACGAGGGCCAAGGATCGCTCGCCATCCGCCGCGCGCGTGAGCTCGGCGTGGGCGCGCGCGTGGTCATGACCGGCCGCGTGAGCGAGGAGGACAAGTTCGCCCTGCTCGCCGGCGCGCGCTGCCTGGCGCTGCCCAGCTTGTGGGAAGGCATGCCGCTCACGGTGTTCGAGGCCTGGGCGCAGCGCTGCCCCGTGGTCGCGAGCGCGGTCGATGGCGTGCCGGACACGGTCGAGGAAGGCCGGACCGGCCTGCTCGTGCCGCGGGGCGATGCCGGCGCGCTCGCCGACGCGCTGCGCACGGTCGTGCGCGAGCCCGCGCTGGCGCGCAAGCTGGGCGAGGCCGGCCGCGCGCAGGCGGAGCAGAAGCACCGCTGGGGCCCGGTGAGCCTGCAGCTGGAGCAGGTGTACCGCGAGGCTCTGGCGGAGGGTCCGCGATGAAGCTGCGCGTGATGGTCCTGGCGAGCGCGGAGAACCCCGGCGCGCTGAACTTGGCGCGCGGCTTCCGCTGGGGAGGGCACGGCGTGAGCGTGCTGGACGTCGAGGGCAAGGCGGGCGCGGAGCTGGAGCCGCTCGCGGGCGGCGCGAAGGTGCGGCCGCTGGCACGCGCCAAGCCCCGGGATGCACGCGGGTTCTACCGGCTCGATGCCGTCGCGCACCACGCGAGCGTGCTGCCGGGCAACCGCTGGACCGCCAAGCCGTCGCTCTGGCTGCTCGACCGCATCGCGCGCGAGGCCCTGCCTGGGCTGCGCGCCGCGCTCGACGAGGCCACGCCCGACGTCGTGCTCAGCTTCTGGGGCATCGCCACGTTGCCCGAGCTGCGCGCCTTGCAGAAGCTCGCGCCCGACGCCGCGCTCGTGCACCAGTTCCAGACGTACCCGCTCACCCACCAGCGCGTCGGCGCGCCTGCGCACGCGAGCGCGCTGCATCGCGAGGTCCTCGGCCGCCTCGACGGGCGCATGCATGCGAGCGCGCAGATGGAGGCGTTCGTGGATGCCGCGGTGCGGCCGGCGCGCGGCGTGGACAAGGTCGTGCCCGAGGCGTGGGGCTCGTGGGCGTGCGCGAAGGAGCGCCGGCCGCGCTTGGGCCTGAGCGATGGCGAGCGCCACGTCGTGCATGTCGGCACCGCGCCGGGCCGGCCGGGGAGCTTCGACGACGTGGCGGGCCAGCTGCAGGGCATCGCCGCAGAGCGCGTGCACGTGCACGCGGTCGAGGGCTTCGTGATGCAAGGCGCATACGCGCACACCTTCCCGCGCATGGACTGGCACGCGCTCCTCGAAGGCCAGGTCGCCACCTTCCTCACGCAGTTCGACGCTCTCGTGCTGCTCTACAACGCCCCGCCTGGCCTGCAATGGTTCGCGGGCAACATGCCCGCGCGCTTCCTCAGCGGGCTGAGCGCGGGCGTGCCCATCGCCGTGCCGCGCGGCGTGTTCGGCGCGGCGCAGGAGTTCGTCGAGCAGCGGGGCAACGGCTTCGTCTTCGACGGGCCGAAGGACCTGGCGGCCAAGCTGGGCGACGATGCGCACATGGCGCGCTGCCGGCAGGCGGCCCTGGACGTGATGCAGGCGCACCGGCTGGAGCTGCTGCTGCCGAAGTACGAGGCGTTCCTGGAGCAGGTGCGGGACTGGCGCGGCGGGAAGGTCGCCAACCTCAAGTAGCAAGCCTGCCGTGCGTTGCCGTGCAGCTCATCCGCGCCAAGGCCCCGCTGCGCGTGAGCTTCGGCGGCGGGGGCACGGACCTCGCCAGCTACTTCGACGAGCACGGCGGCGCGGTCATCAGCGCCACCATCAACAAGTACGCCTACGGCACCCTGCAGCCGCGCGAGGGCAGCGGCATCACGGTCAAGAGCCTGGACTTCGACATCGTGGCCAAGTTCGAGGGCACGGAGGCGCTGCGCTACGACGGCAGCCTCGACCTGCCCAAGGCGGTCATCAAGAACTTCCACCCCTCGCAAGGGCTGGACCTGTTCCTGCACACGGAAGCCCCGCCCGGCAGCGGCCTGGGCTCGAGCAGCAGCATGGTCGTGGCCCTCATCGGCCTGTTCAAGCAGTGGCGCGGCCTGCCCATGACGGACTACGACGTCGCGGAGCTGGCCTACCGCATCGAGCGCCAGGACCTGGGCATCCAGGGCGGGAAGCAGGACCAGTACGCCGCGGCCTTCGGCGGCTTCAACTTCATCGAATTCACCCGCGACACGACCGTGGTCAACCCGCTGAAGATCCGCAAGAGCGTGCTGAACGAGCTGGAGTACCGCTGCCTCCTCGTGTACACGGGCAAGACGCGCCTCAGCGCCAACATCATCCAGGAGCAGCAGCAGCGCACGCGCAGCGGCCAGAACCTCGACGCCCTGCACGCGACGAAGCAGCTCGCCGTGCGCATGAAGAACGCCCTCCTCCAAGGCAAGCTCGACGACCTGGGTGCGCTCCTCCACGAGGGCTGGGAGCAGAAGCGCCAGTTCGCGAGCAAGGTCAGCAGCCCGGAGATCGAGAAGGTCTACGAGGTGGCGCGGCAGCACGGCGCGTCCGGCGGCAAGGTGCTGGGCGCAGGCGGAGGGGGCTTCATGCTCCTCTACTGCGACTTCGAGCGCAAGCACGAGGTGGCGCGGGAGCTGGAGCGCATCGGCGCCCGGCCGAGCGGCGTGAGCTTCGAGCCCGAGGGCTTGCAGACGTGGGTGGCCCAATGAGCGACGCGCGCGACGTGGTCGAGGTGCAGCGCCTGCTGAAGGAGAGCGCCGAGGTCAAGGTCGCGTTCCTCTGCGAGGCCCCGCGCATCGTCGAGCTGGCGGACATGCTCGTCGAGGCCCTGCAGCGCGGGAACAAGGTCCTGCTCTGCGGCAACGGCGGGAGCGCGGCAGATGCCCAGCACATCGCCGCCGAGCTGACAGGCAAGTTCCTCAAGGTGCGCGCGGCCGTGCCAGCGCTGGCCCTGACCGCGAACACCAGCGAGCTCACCGCCCTAGGCAACGACTTCGGCTACGACACCGTCTTCGAGCGTCTCGTCGAGGCCCACGCCCGGCCGGGCGACGTGCTCATCGGCATCAGCACGAGCGGGAACAGCGCCAATGTCCTGCGCGCCGTGGCCATGGCGAAGAAGAAGGGCTGCGCGACGGTCGCCTGGTGCGGCGAAGGGGGCAAGCTGCGCACGGAGGTGGAC
>JAIVGT010000323.1 GCA_020201485.1 Halobacteriales archaeon | reverse complement strand
GACGAAGGCCCATTGCGAGGCGGGGTTGTACGGGCTGTCCCAGGCCTTCGGGTCCACGGCGATGGTGTACGTGATACGCTCCCCGTCGCGCGTCGCCGTCGCCGGCACGCGCAGGCCGCGCTGGTTCGCCGGCGCGTACAGCAGCTCGGGGTGGAGGTCGTCCGGGTTGGGCGCGGTGCTGTTGTTGTGCCACGTCAGGACCGCGGTGAGGACGCCGGTGTGCGGCACGACGAGGGAGCCGTTGGCGAGCGGCAGGTCGCCGAAGCCGTCGCTCGCATCGCCGCCTTGCAGGATGGTGGGCGCGGCGAGCGCGTCGTCGAGGCTGAACACGGCCGCCGTCTGGTGCGCCGCCTGGCCGCCGTCGTAGAGGAGCAGGCTCGTGTTCGCGCCCCAAGAGTCCTTGTGCGGCGGGGCGAGGTAGAGCGTGTCGTTGCGGTAGGCCTTGACCGTGACGTGCGCCGTGCCGTTGAACACGCCCGGGGCGCCGCCGAACGGCCCGCCCGGCAGCGGCGGGCCCTGCTGCGGGAGGAGCACGAAGCGCCACTTGCTCACCGTGGTGTGCGGGATGTCGTTGCTCGTCAGCTCGCACGCGATGTCGTAGGTCCCGCCGCCCTCCGGCAACTGGGGCAGGACGTGGAGCTGCCGGCTGCTCGCGTTGGCGTAGGCGAGGGACAGGCCGGTGATGGTCGGGCTCTGCGCCCAGGCGATGGCGACGGTCAGGCGGTTCGCCTCCGGGGGCACGATGCTCCCCTCCGGCAGGTCGAAGGGGGTGAGGCCGATGCCCCGCCCGAACGCGCCGAAGCCGCGCGCCAGGTTGCCGGGCGTGGGCGAGGGCAGGAGGGCGCTGCTCGGCACGTCCGCGTCCAGGAGCGTCTTCTCCAGCGCGCTGCCCCAATAGTTGTGCGTGTGGAACTTCTCGTCCAGGCTCTTGGCGAACGCGCCTTGCCCGTCGCCGCTCGTGGCGTTCGCCGTGTCCGCCGGGCTGACGAAGCCGGCTTGCTGCGGCGCGCCCGCGGCCGGAGCAGCCTGCTCCTGGGGCTTGGCGGGCGTCGCGCAGCCGGCGAGGAGCAGGGCGAGGAGCACGAGGGCCAGGGCCGCGCGGGGCATCGCCGGGAAGGGCGCGCGCCGCTGCATAACGTTTATGGAGCCGGTGTGGGCGCATCCGGCAGCGCCGTCAGGCCGCCCACGACGAGCAGCCCACCCTCGCCGAGGAGGAGCGGGTCCACGAACAAGGCGCCCAGGGGCAGGGCGAGCACGCCGGCGACGAGCGCGACCTGGGGCTTGCGGATGCCGAGCCCGGCGACCCCGACGAGCGCGGCGACGATGGGCGCGAAGGCGTCGAGGCCGATGTCGCCGCAGCGCCCTCCGCAGCGGAAGGCGAGGACGAGCTCGCCGATGCCCACGCCCAGCGCGCCCAGCACCAACGCCCATGCGAGCCTGCGCACGCGCCCGGCAGCGCGCGCAGGTGGCATGAAATGCCATGGTGACTCGCCGCGGCCCAGGCCAACCCTCATAGGCCTTGGCTTCCTTGCCCGGCGCATGCCCGTCATCGCGACCCACGACCTGCGCAAGCACTACGGCGAGGTCAAGGCCGTGGATGGCATCGACCTGAGCATCTCCGAGGGCGAGATCTTCGGCCTGCTCGGCCCGAACGGCGCGGGCAAGACCACCACCCTCCACATGCTCGCGACGCTGCAGCGCCCGACGAGCGGCAGCGCCGTGGTCGCGGGCTTCGACACGGTGAAGCAGCCGCTCAAGGTGCGGCAGCGCGTCGGCATGGTGTTCCAGGAGCCCACGCTGGACAGCACGCTGACCGGCCGGGAGAACCTCGACCTCCACGGCCGGCTGTACGGCGTGAAGGGCAAGGAGCGCCCGGGCCGCATCGCCGAGCTGCTGAAGCTCGTGGACCTCGAGGGGCGCGCCGACGACTTCGTCAAGCACTACAGCGGCGGCATGAAGCGCCGGCTGGAGATCGCGCGCGGCATCATGCACCACCCGGAGATCCTGTTCCTGGACGAGCCCACGCTCGGCCTCGACCCGCAGACGCGGGAGCACATCTGGGCCTACATCGAGAAGATGGTCGCGGAGCAGCACACGACCATCATCCTCACCACGCACTACATGGACGAGGCCGACCGGCTGTGCGACCGCATCGGCATCATCGACCACGGCAAGATCATCGCCCTGGACACGCCGGAGAACCTGTGCGCGTCGCTCGGCGGCGACGTCGTGAAGCTGCGCATGGCCAACCCCACGACGAAGCCGTTCGAGGCGATGAAGTTCGTCAAGGCCGCGGAGATCAAGGGCAACGAGGTCCTGCTCACGGTCGAGGACAGCAGCTCGCACCTCGCGGAGATCCTGCAGCGCTCCGACGGCGTGCAGCACGTCGAGCTGCACACGCCGACCCTGAACGACGTGTTCCTCAAGTTCACGGGGCGCGAGATGCGCGAGGAGAGCGGGGAAGGCGGCTTCCTCGCCGACTACCAGGCCAGCCAACGGGGGCACTGACATGGGCGAGTTCGCAGCGGTCCAGGCCATCTGGTTGCGCGAGTTCAAGGTCTTCACGCGGGAGAAGAGCCGGGTCATCAGCAGCATGGCCAGCCCCCTCATCTGGATGGTCCTGTTCGGCGTCGGCCTGAACGGACGCGTCGACATCGCGACGCCGCCCGGGATCGACTACACGGCGTTCATCTTCCCCGGCGTGCTCGTGATGAGCATCCTGTTCGGCAGCATCTTCTACGGCCTGTACATCGTGTGGGACCGCAAGCTCGACTTCCTGAAGGAGGTGCTCGCCGCGCCGGTGAGCCGGCCGAGCATCTTCCTCGGCAAGGTCCTGGGCGGCACGACCGACTCGCTCGTCCAGGCCGCGCTGCTCCTCACCGTGGGCGCGCTCGTCCTGAAGCTCATCAACCCGGTGTTCACGGGCATCTCCCCGGTCGGCGCGCTCCTCGCGCTGCCCATCGTGCTGCTGGTGGCGATGAGCATCGCCTCGCTCGGCCTCGGGATCGGCACGCTGTTCGACAGCTTCGAGGGCTTCCAAGTCATCGTGAGCTTCCTGGCGTTTCCCCTGTTCTTCTTGAGCGGCGCCCTCTACCCGCTGGAAGGCCTGCCGGCGTTCCTCACCGTGCTGACGCGGCTGAACCCGCTCACCTACGCCGTGGACCTGCTGCGCACGCTGCTCCTGCCGGGCTACGTCGCACAGATCTCGCCCGCCCTCGACGTGGGCGTGCTCGTGGTGTGGACGGTCATCATGCTCGGCTTCGGCACGGTCATGTTCCAGCGGATGAAGTAAGGAAGGATGGGGGCGGCGGGGGAGCGCGCCGCCCCGCGGGTGCATCAGCGGACGTACTGCTCGGCGGTCACGACGAGGTCGCCGTTCAGGCGCTCCGCGTCCAGCGTGACCATCCAGGCGCCGGCGACCATGCCTTCCGCCTGCACCGCGCCTTGGTCCACCTCCGCCCGGGCGTGGATGGTGGCGACGGTGACGATGCGCGTGCCCAGCTCACGCACGGTGCACGACGCCCCGGTGAGCGCGGCGCGCACCTTCGCGCTCTCGCTCAGGAGCACATACGCGCCCTCGGCCCGCAGCTGCACGCGCGCGCTGGCGTGCGCATCGTCCAGGCGCAGGACGCCGACGAGCTCGTCCTTCGGGCCGTAGATGCGCACCGCGCTCGCCGCCCCGCCGTCGGCCGCGACCTCGAGCCAGGCCCGCGCGGGAGCGCGGACCTCGGTCGGCGTGCCGGCCTGCACCTCGCCACAGGACTTCAGCGCCGGGGGCGGGGGCGCGCTGTGCGTGCCGACCGTCGCGTTGCCGCTCGGGTCGCCCGTGCCGTTCGGCTTGGGCGCGGGTTGCGGAGCGGGCGCGGGGCGCTCGGCCGGGGGCGGGCTGGACACGGTCGTGTCCGCGTCGCCATCGGCCTGCACCTCGGCGTGCGCCTCGGCCTGCGCGGCGACCTGGAGCGCCGGGACGCGCAGGTACAGCGCGGCCAGGCGGAGCGTGCCCTGCAGGTCGCGCGCCTGGACCTCGGCGGTGAATCCGCCCTTCGTCAGGTTCTCCGGGAAGGTCACGCGGGAGCCGTGCTGCTCCACCACGAGGCCGCTCTGCGCCGCGCTCAGGTCTTGCTCATCCACGACCTCGACCAGGCCGGCGTCGGTGCGCAGCTCGCTGTGCAGGCCTTGCGCGTCGTGTGCCCGGTACACGAACACGAGCCATGCGCCTTGCCCGGCCGCGACCTCCGCGCTCCGCTCCGCGCCGGCGAGCGTGAGGTACGCGGCGCGCGTGCCGTCGGGCGCGAGGACGAGGGCGCTGGCCTCGGCCCGGGCGCTCGCGTTCGCCAGCTCCAGGCGGAAGCGGTCCGCGCCATCGCCCATGAGCACGGCATACCCCGTGCCCGGCGTGAGCTGCTCGCCCACGACGCTCCACGCCGCGCTCGCCATGCCCAGCCCGACCCAGGCCCCGCTCGCGGCCAGCGCGGCCACGGTCAGCGCCACGATGCTCTTCATGCCCACAGGTTCCACCGGGCTGGACTCCGGAGAGCGGCGCTGATAAAGCGGTTGGATGATGATTTTGATTCGATTAGCTCAAGTGTGAAACTCCCTCGGACATGTGCAGTCCGCCGGCTTTGTCGCGCCTGGTTCCACGATTCCGTTTCGATTCTGTGGAGACCGTCGCGGGAGGAGCAGCGAAAAGGAGGCGGGCCGGGGGCAGGGGAGGCGCCCCGGCGCGCGAGGAAAAAAGGAGCGTGGGCGAGGCGCTGAGGACGCCCCGCCCGACCTGGGTCACGTTCAGGCGCTGTCGCCGTTGTCCTCGGTGCCCGCGTCCGTGCCGCGCACGTACTCGAGGGCGTAGGCGACGAGCGAGCCCTGCATGGCGCTGGCGCTGAAGTCCACGGTCCAGTCGCCGCGCAGCAGCTTGGCCGCGTCCACCGTCGTCTGCGACGACATGCCGCCGTGCTGCCGGTCCTGGTGGTCCGGGGAGCCGAAGGGCAGGAAGTCACCGATGGGCATGCCGCCGTCGACCAGGCCGAGGCCGATGTCGATGTGGCTGGCCGCGCCGTCGCCCTCCGGGCCCTTGAACACGGCGCTGCCGTCCACGACGACCGTCGTCGGGTCGTTCGGCATCAGGCCGAAGAGCAGCGGGGGCATCTCCAGGCTGAACGTGGCGTTGCTCGCGCCCCCGCCGAGCACGTCGCCGCTGATGTCCGCGACGGGCACGACCTTCGTCTTCAACTCGATGAGCTTGCAGGTCTCGGCGTGGATGACGTGCACGTCCACGGTCGCGCCGCGGGAGTAGAGCACGTAGTCGCCGGGGAAGGCCATGGGCAGCGTGCCCTCGTCGCCCTTCTTCTTCAGCTCGACGGTGCCCATCAGGTCGTCTTGCGGGTCGTACAGGCTGACGACCGGGTCGGTCGTCTCGTTCAGCTTGACGTTGAGCAGGCCCGGGCGGTCCACGCTGATGGCGTAGGGCACGCCGGCGTCGGCCGTGCCGCAGTCGGCGACGTCCATGGGGATGGCCATGTGCTTCGCCATGGCGCTGTGCTTGTCGTAGTGCGAGGGCGGGCTCGAGGCCTTGTGCGGGCTGGGCGGCGGGGTGGCCTCGTTGCTGCCCTTCTCCTCCTCGTCCGGCATGGACACGACGGGCTCGGGGAAGTCCGGCACCGTCAGGTAGATGGCGACGAGCTGCAGCGCGCCGCGGATCTCGGTCGCGGTGACGTGCGCGGTGAACGCGCCCGACTGCAGGTTGCCCGGGAACGTGGTGCGCTCGCCCTTGGCGTCCAC
Source organism: Halobacteriales archaeon (assembly GCA_020201485.1). Classification (GTDB taxonomy): domain Archaea; phylum Thermoplasmatota; class SW-10-69-26; order JACQPN01; family JAIVGT01; genus JAIVGT01. The sequence goes on along the minus strand of JAIVGT010000323.1, from coordinate 1,689 downwards.
GATGAGGCCGCCTTGCACGGCGTCCGTCTGCTCGTCGTGCACGACCTCGACGATGCCCTTCTCCGTGCGCAGCTCGCTGCTGATGCCGCGCGCGCTGCCCTCGAGGTACACGCCCGCCAGGGCCGGCTCGTGGCCGAGCACGGCGGTGAAGGTGCGGTCCAGGTTCTGCTCGTTGACGCTGCCCAGGTTGACCTCGCGGCGCTCGACGCCGGCCGGGACCATGGGGACGCCGCTGTCCGTGCCGTGCACGCTGAGCGTCAGGTCCGCGCCCTGGGACTTGTACACGAAAACGAGCCAGGCCCCGGGGCCGGTCACGATGTCGGCGCTCTTCGTGGCGCCGTTGATCTCGAAGTAGCCGGCGCGGTTCCCGTCCGGGCCCCACAGGCTGAACGTCGCCAGCGGGTCGCTGGTCACGTTCTCCAGGCTGAGGCGCACGCGGTCGTTGCCTTGCACGACCTGCACGCCATAGCCTTGCCCGGGCTCCAGCCCGGTGCCGACGACGTTCCACTGCCCGCTCGCCAGCGTCATGCCTACGAAGGCGCCCCCGACCAGGGCGACCACCGCAAGCACCGCGAGGAACCGCTTGCCCAGCATGGCCATCTCCGACCCTTCCACGCCGGCCGGGGGGTATATCCATCGTGGCTGCTCGGTTTGACGGATGCGACCGGTCGTTGGAGTTTCCAACGGCTTGGCCACGGACCGGGTTGGAACCAGGCGGCTCAAGGCGCGATGTGGCCGAACTTGAGGCCGGGGAAGCTGAAGCCGTTGCCGACCGAGGTCAAGCCTGCTGCCGCCGGCCCTGCGACCTGGAAGGCGATGCTGCCCGGGTCGGGGGTGAACACGCCGGCGATGCTCTGCGCGTCCTCGCCTGAGGTCACGTTGCCGTCGAGGTAGGCGTAGCCGCCGTCGGTCGCCCAGCCGTACTCCCGGTACCACACGTTGAACGCCGTGCTGCGCAGGCCGGGGCCGGGCGCGCGCAGGTGGCGGTCGAAACCCGGCGCTTGGGCGTCCATGTCGCCGCCCGTCAGCGTCGGGTCGGCCGTGACCGCGATGCGGTCCATCGAGGCGTGCGTGGCGTGCACGGCATCGTTCGCCTGCTCGTACAGGTCGGGCAGGGTGAGGTGCTCGATGCGCCACATGACCACGCCGATGCCGGGCACCTGCAGGTCGGGGCGCAGGGGCGTGACCGGGATGTCGTTCCAGGCGAACGCCACGCGCCCCGTTGCGCCGCCCTGCGCGGCGCGGCAGTCCGCGCCGCCGAAGGCCATCGTCGCGACGGGGTCGCCGTTGATGCGGAAGTCCGCGGGCACGTAGGGCGCGACGATGGCGGCAGGGATGCGCGCGTTGATCTCGACGTACCGGCAGTCGTCGAGGAGGAGGGGTGCCGCGTCCGCCGTGTGCGGTGCGATGCCGGCCAGCGGCGGGGAAGCGGGTCCGACGCTGGCGAGCACCGCGGCCGCGAGGAGTGCGGTCATTCCGAATACGAGCGCGACGCGGCGGGCGGGCATGGTGCGCGAAGGGCGGGCGTGGTCATGCTGATTCCCCCGGCGCGCGCTGGCCGTTCCGGACATCGTATCGGGATGCGTCGCCCGCGCCTTGCGCCCTCCACCCGGAGGGACGGGTCCGGTGCGGAGGTTGGCCTCCGCCTCCTCGAACGTGGCCCGGCCAGCGCGCGGACGGCCACATCCC
>JAIVGT010000136.1 GCA_020201485.1 Halobacteriales archaeon | reverse complement strand
ACCGGGGTCACCTCGGGCTCCGCGTGGGCCATGGGACCCCTGCAGGCGCCGGGGAAATTGAGGGTTTGTGCAGCGGCCCGGGGCGGTCCCGGACGGCTTGATATAGGCCGCAAGGTTGCTTGCTTTCCTGGTAGCATGCATACGTGAGAGACAACCTTCACGATATCACGATATCAATAGATTCTACAGGCAGACGCGACCGAGGCTTCACGCGCGCGACGTGCATCCTTGCCCATGGCCCGACCTGCGCTCGCGTCGCCGGGATCCTGGGAATCCGTCGCGCTCGCCATCGCCGAGCGGCTGCGCGACGCGCCCGGGGGGCCGCTTCGCCCCGTGGCGGTCGAGCCGCAGCCGGCGCGCGGCCTGGGGGCGGTGGACGGGGGCAGCGCGTTGGTGCTCGAGGGCGGGGGCCTCGCAGTGGGCGCCGTCCGCGCGCACGCGCTCGCCTGGCGGGCGCACGCCCCGGTGGTCGAGCTCGCCTCGCCCCTCGAGGTCCGCGTGCTCGACCGCGCGCTCACCGACGAACTTGCGCAGTCCATGCCCGGCTTCGACCCGCCGCGCAGCGCCGCAGACCTCGTCGAGCGCTGGCGTGGGCTGCGCGAGTGGGAGCTCGCGCTGCAGCTTGCCGACCGGCTCGCGACCGGTGACCTGCTCGCCCTCGACGGCCCCGTTGCCCAGCAGGTCTGGGCTCCCGGCCTCGACCGCGCCCTGGCCGAGCGCTGCGCCGCACGGGGCATCGGCGTCGTGGGCGTGTGCAAGCGGGCGAGCGCCGTCGTCGGGGGCTTGCCGGCGCTGCTCGCCGCGAAGCGCGCCGCGCGCGGGCTGCCCACGCCGTGGCTCGCCCCGCTCTCCGGGAGCAGCGTCGCGGTTTGCCTGGCCCCTGGCGGGCGCGTGTTCCGGGTCGACGTCGCGCCTGGCACGGAGCCCACGCTCGCCGTCGGCCAACTCGCCTCGTGGTGCGCGGATGCCGGCTATCTCGGCTATCCCTACCCGCTCGCGCTCGTCCACAACCGGTGCGCCCTCGACGATGGGCTCGTCCAAGACCTGAGCGAGGCGCTGCGCGGCGCGGCCCAGGCGCGGGGCGTCGACCCGGCCGCGTGGGACGAGGTCTTCGGCGACTTCCACGACGTCCTCGACCGCGGGCTCTAGGTCTCACCGCGCGCGAGCGCGACGAACATCGTGCACCCGCTCCAAGCGAAGCGTTGCCCGGAGGCGAAGCCGAGTACGTTCGGGCATTCGGCGCACTCCCCTCGCAACGCACATGAGCCAAGCCCCGCATCGCCGCCCGCACGAGGGGAGGATGCCCAGCAACGCCCCGGACCCGTACCTCGGCCGCATCATCGGCCACTCGGTGACCGACGTCCGCTTCCGAGCCAAGTACGGCCAACCGCTCTACATCGGCGACATCCTGGTCGCGGAGGACGAGGACAGCGGTGAGCGCTTCCTCCTGCGCGCCACGAACATCAGCTACGGCGCGGAAGCGAGCAGCCCGGACTGGATGGAGCGCACCGCCGGGAACATGCTCCGCCTGGGCGAGCACCTCGACGGCCCACCGGGCCAGCTCGCGGAACGCGACTGGCGGCTCTACCACGTCGGCCAATGCGCGCTGCTCGGCCACGTGCGCGACGGCCGGTTCCGGAAGGCCAAGACCGTCCCGGCCCACTTCAGCAAGGTGCGCCGGGCCAGCGTCGAGGATTGGGACTTCCTCCAGCACTACGCCGGCGACCTCGAAGTCGGGCATCTGCGCAGCGGCGACACGGTCATCCCGGTCCCGCTGGGCATCCGCGGCGAGGACGCTTTCCCCCATCACGTCGGCGTGTTCGCCACGACCGGCATGGGCAAGAGCAACCTCATGAAGGTCCTCGCGGCGAGCTGCATCGGCTCGGGGAAGTACGGCTTGCTCATCCTCGACCCGCACGGCGAGTACCACGACGGCGGCAGCCCACGCCGGCTCGGCCTCATGCACCACCCCCAGGCGCGCGAGAACCTCGTCGTCTACAGCGCGCGCAAGCTCAAGGGCCCGCACCACCGCATCCAGGTCAGCGCGCACGAGATCGGCGCCGGCGACCTGATGAACATCTACGAGTTCAGCGGCCCGCAGCGCGAGTTCCTCGACGCGGCGCGCCATCGCTTCGGCCCGGGCTGGCTCGTGGACGTGGGGGAGCGCCCCGCACCGGACCTGGCGCAGGCCTTCCAAGGACAGTACCATGAAGGCACCATCCAGGTCGTGAAGCGCCGCATCGCCCGGATTTTCCGGCACGGCCTGGTCCACCGCGACCCGCAGGTCAGCATCACGGCGAGCATCCTCCAGGCGCTGCGCGCGGGCAAGGTCGTGCTCGTGGACACCGGGGGCCTGTTCGAGACGGAGGAGCTGCTCGTCGCAACCGTCCTGGCGCGCGCCGTGTTCGAGGCGAACAAGCAGCTCTTCGGCGAGCCCGGCTTCGAGGACATGCCGCCCTGCCTCATCACCTTCGAGGAGGCGCAGCGCGTCCTCGGCCGCGGCACGCAGGCCAGCAGCAACGTCTTCGCCCAGATCGCCCGCGAGGGCCGCAAGTTCAAAACCGGGCTGTGCGCCATCACGCAGCAGCCGAAGCTTCTCGACGTCGAGGTCATCAGCCAGTTCAACACGCTCTTCATCCTCGGCCTGAGCGACCGCCGCGACCGCGACATCCTCCAGGACAGCGCGAAGCAGGACGTGACGCAGCTCGAGAACGAGATCCAGGCCCTCATGCCGGGCGAAGCCCTGCTCACCAGCCCGACGGTCCCGTTCGCCCTGCCGGTGAAGGTCCACCTCTACGAGGAGCACATCGAGCGCCTGCGCGCGGCGCAACCGCCCGCGGCCGCGGCCATGCCCGTGGTGGGGGCGGACTTCTATTAGGCTGCTCCACGTCAGCGACACCCACCTCGGCCATGCGGCGTACCACAAGGTCACGGCGCAAGGCCTGAACCAGCGCGAGCAGGACGTGCTCGACGCCTTCACGCGCGTCGTGGACAAGGCCATCGAGCTCCGCCCGGATGTCGTGCTCCACAGCGGCGACCTGTTCGACGTCGTGCGTCCCACGAACCGCGCCATCACGCAAGGCCTGGAGCAGCTCCTCCGCCTCGTGCGCGCCGGCATCCCGGTCGTGGCCATCGCCGGCAACCACGAGGCGCCGCGCCTGCGCGAGACGGGCAGCGTGTTCCGCTTCCTGGAGTTCTTCGACGGCATCCGGGCCGTGTACAGGGGCCAGCCCGAGGTCGTTCGCATCGGCGACCTGGCCATCCACTGCGTGCCGCAGGCCGCGGACCAAGCCGCGGTCAACGCTCAGCTCGCGGCGCAGGAGCCTGGCACAGACGCGAAGCACCACGTCCTCACCGCGCACGTCGCCGTCAGCGGCGTCCGTGCCTTCGCCATGGGCGAGTTCAACGAGCACGTTGTGCCCACGAGCGCCCTCCACCCCGGCTTCGACTACATCGCCCTCGGCCACTACCACGGCAGGGCGCAGGTCGCGCCCAACGCCTGGTACGCGGGCAGCACGGAACGCATGAGCTACAACGAGGCGGGCCAGGCCAAGGGCTTCCTCCTTGCCGACCTCGCGGCGCGCAAGGTCGAGTTCCATCCCATCACCACCCGGCCCATGCTCGACCTCGGCCCGATCGATGCCGATGGCCTGACGC
>JAIVGT010000322.1 GCA_020201485.1 Halobacteriales archaeon | reverse complement strand
GCGCCGCGCTCGCGCCCGCGAACAGCGCCACGAGGGTGTGGGTCCGCAACGATGAGCGAAAGGAGCGCCTGCCCAAAAATCCGGAGCCAGCCTCGCTGTCCGCGCGCGCGGAGGCCGCGCGGCTGCACGCTTGGCCGGGGTTTCGCGTCGTTCCGCGGCAAGACGCGGCGAGCAAGCACACCGCACGATGCGACCATCATGGATTTCCCGGATGGTGCGCGTCCCGGGCCATGGCCGACACGCTGTGGAAGCGCGTGACGTGGCAATCGGAGAACTGCCTGGCGTGCAAGTGGTTCCGACCCGCCGACCCCATCAACGCGGACATCCTGACGAACGGCCGATGCGTGCACCCCGAGCTGCTCAAGTTCAACCTCATCGTCAGCGGGCGGGACTGGTGCAACGTGTTCGAGGAGGTCTCGCAGAAGCAGATCGACGCCATGCAGGCGAAGGCGATGCAGGCCGAGGAGTAGCGCTCAGGGCGCGGCCTTCCCCGCCATGCTGCGGGCGCGGACCGATTGGAGCGCCGCTCGCACCGCCGGGACGCCGTACGGCTTCTCCAGGTGCTCCATGGCGCCGAGCTGGAGCGCGTCGAGCACGTCCGGGTCGTCGCGGGGCAGGGAGGTGACGAGCACGACGCGCGCGTCCGGGCGCAGGTCGCGCATGAGGCTGAGGGCAACGAGCCCGGTCGAGCCGCCCGGCTGGCCGCCGTGCGTGAGGTCGAGCATCATGTCGAGGAACACGACCTCCGGCGGGGCGTGCTCGAAGCTGGCGAGGGCCTCGTCCAGGGAGCTGGCCTCGTCCACCTCGGCCGCGGGCTCGACCTGGCGGAGCGCGACGGAGAGCAAGCGCCGGCTGGTGCGGTCGTCGTCCACGACGAGGAAGCGCATCGGATGGGCCTCGGCGCGCTGGAAAAGGCCGTTCCGCATGAGGTATCCTCCGATGCAGCGCCTCCGGGCGAACCGGGCGAGCGGCCCTCCGGCCCTTGTCCTCACCGCAGCAAGCCGGCCCATTCCTTGCGGAACTTCGCCACCTTCGGCCGGACCACCACGGCGCAGTACGGCTGCCAAGGGTTCCGTCGGAAGTAGTGCTGATGGTGCTCCTCGGCCGCCCAGAAGCCTTCGAAGGGCTGGAGCTGCGTGACGAGCGGCGCGTCCCACACGCCCTTCGCCTCGACCTCGCGCATCGCCTCCTCCGCCGCCCCGCGCTGCGCCGCGTCGTGCCAGAGGACGATGCTCCGGTACTGCGTGCCCCGGTCCGCGCCCTGCTGGTCGGGCGTCGTCGGGTCGTGGATGGTGAAGAACACCTCGAGGAGCTGGCGGTAGCTGATGACCGCCGGGTCGAAGCGGACCTGCACGACCTCCGCATGCCCCGTGCTCCCGCTGCACACCTGCTCGTAGGTCGGGTCCTTCGCGCGCCCGCAGGCGTAGCCGCTCACCACGCACTGCACGCCCATGCGCGCCCTGCCCGCCCTGGCCCTGCTGCTCCCGCTCCTCGCCGGCTGCATCGGCCAACCCGCCGGCTTGACGCAGGTCCCCTTCGCCGACCTGACCGCGGAGGGCGCGCGCGTCCTCGACCTGCCCAGCGGCGTGCGCGAGTTCCTCTGGAACGGCACGACGAGAGCGGTCCAGGGCAGCATGGACCCGTTGGGCCTCACGCCCGCCGAGGTCCTGCCGCAGCTCGTGAAGTCCACCCTCCAGGTGGACCGCCGCGTTGGCTTCGTCGGCCTCGACGTGCAGGTCGAGGGCAACCGCAGCTTGGTGAGCGCGACGCTCCTCGACGATTCCGGCCGCGTGCAGTGCTTCGCCGCGCGCGTCTGGGAAGGCCCGAGCGGCCTGCCCGGCACGTGCACGACGCCCGTGCCCGCGAACGCCACGAGCCCGAAGCCGTGGACCCTGCAGGTGCAGCAGACCGGAGCCGAGGGCGGGAAGGCGTACGAGGTGCGCCTCGCCCTGCACCCGATGGCGCACGAGCGCCACGGCGACCCGCTCGCCGGCGTGGACCGGAGCATCACGTTCCGCGCCGTGGACACGAAGTACAACGACAGCGCCCTGAACCTCGCCCCGCGCCGTGCGGAGCCCAACGTCGGCGTGCTCAGGGACGGCAGCATCTTCGGCCAGTTCGGCGCGCAGACCCTCCGCAGCGCGGACCGGGGCGCGACGTGGCAGGACGTGAGCCCGGCGTGGGAGTACTACGAGGGCACGCACGACCCGATGCTGCGCGCCGACCCGTGGACGAACACGGTGTACATCTCCCACCTCCTGGACCCGAACGGCCTGGCCGGGCTGAGCTGGACGCTCGACGCCGGCCAGACGTGGCTGCACAACCGCGCCGTCGGCCTGCCCAACCAGGACCACCAGAAGATGGCGACCGGGCCGAGCCTCGTGCCCGGCGCCCCGTTGCCCATCCTCTACTACTCGTACGCGTACTTCCCGCTCGCCCCGGCCGGGGACGAGGGCGCGCCGGTCTTCGTCGCGCGCAGCATCGACGGTGGCCTGACCTTCACGCAGGGCCCCGTGACCGGCCTGACGGATGGGACCCAGCCCGGCAACACCGGCCCCATCGAGGCCGACCGCGCCGGGAACGTGTACATCCCGCTCAACATGTGCCAGGACCACGGCTCCATCGCGGTCGCGGTGAGCCACGACATGGGCCAGGGCTGGAAGGTCGTCCAGGCCGGGGAAGGCCCGCTGAACTGCAGCGAGAGCCTCGACCCGGGCCTGGCCGTGGACATGAAGGGCAACGTCTACGTGGCGTGGCTCGACGGCGAGGGCGTGAAGTTCGCCGCGAGCAAGGACCACGGCGACACGTGGGCGAAGCCGGTGAAGGTCTCCCTGCCCCAGCTCGGCGCGTTCGCGCACGTGGACGCGGTCGCGGGCGACGAGGGCAAGCTCGCCATCGTGTACCAGGGAACGCCCGACACGGGCAAGACGGCGAGCATCGCCGACGGCTGGGCGCTGTGGAACACCTACGTCGCGTACGTGAGCGACGCCGCAGGCAGCCCCACCGTGCAGACCGGCATGGTGAATCCGCCCGACGACCCGGTGCAGCGCGGCTGCATCTGGATGTGGGGCGGGGGCAACCCGTGCCGCAACCTCCTCGACTTCGTGGACATCCAGCTCCAGCCCGACGGCCGCGTCGTGGTCGTGTACGCCGACGGCTGCCCCCAGGTGTGCGAGACGCCCGCGGATTCGCGGCTGCACCAGGGCATCGTCGGCGTGCAGGACGAGGGGCCGCGGCTGTTCGCGGGCAAGGCGCCGTGGGCGTGACGAGCGCGCACCCGGCCGCGCACAAGGCTCGCGCAATCGCCATGCGCGCGCTGGCCGAGTCCTCGGCATGCCGGCCAAGAAGGACGTCGCAGCGAGCTACAACAAGCTCAAGGAGTTCGAGGGCAAGAAGTACACGGGCATGCGCGTCGGAGGCACGCACACCTGGCTTTACAACGACGGGCTGTGGAAGGAGCGCAAGGTCGCGCCCGACCGCTGGGAGATCATGTACACGAGCGCGAAGCGGCGCAAGGGCCACGCCCCGGAGGGCAGCGGCGCGCCCGTGGGCACGGAGTACCATTGGTACATCCTGGCGCACCAGTTCGTGAAGAAGCTGGACGCCAACACCTACGACACGTTCCTCGAAGGCGCGAAGTACAAGCTCGCGCACAAGCGCGCGGCCTCGCCGCAGTGGAGCACGGAGCTGCCCCGCGCGCCGAGCGACCGCAAGCGCCTCATCGGCATCCTCGAGGACACGCTGGAGCGCCTGCGCGAGGACACGGGCGAGCCGGAGGACGACGCGGCCGCGCCCGCGCTGAAGCCGCGCAAGGCCGACCTCCCGCCCGCCGAGGCCGCGCCTAAGGGTCGAGCTCGCCGTAGGTGAGGCCGACGGTGTTCTGGGACAGCGTCACGTGCCAGGACTGGAGCGTGCCCAGGCCCGGGCCGAAGCTGCTGCACTGCACGTCGTAGCCATCGGCCGGGTCGCGGATGCCGAACGCGCCCACGCCCTCCGGGTAGCCGCAGAGCAGCCCGAAGTAGTCGTCCAGCACCGCGTCGTAGCCGACGTGCGCGCAGCCGAAGGTGGGGAGCGCGCCGGCGCAGGCGAGGTAGGCGGCGCTCACGCCGCCGTCGTGGAACTGGTCCACGCACAGGTCCTGGTCGAGCGGCGGCGGGCTGGGCTCCCACTGCGCAGAGGCGGCCGGGAGCTCGAGGCAGCCGGTCGCGTCCTGGTTCTGGCCGGGGATGGGGAAGCCGGGCAGCGCGCGCACCGTGAGCACGCCCGCGCCGTCGAGCCGCGCCTCGACCGCCTGGCCGGGCAGCAGGTGGACCGACGCGCTCCGCGCGAGCGCCGTGGAGCCGAGGCCGGACCAGTCGCCCAGGGGAGCAAGCTGGGCTTCGAGCTGCGCCAGCGGGCCGTGCGGCTGCGCCGCGCCCGCGCCGAAGCTCATCGTCGTGACCAGCAAGACCAGCAAGCCCGCGCGCATCATGGCCCGCCCACGGCGCGCCCCCTCAAGACGGTTCTCGGTGCAGCGTGGGCGCGTCAGCCGGCCAGGACGGGCTGGAAATCCTCCGATGCCCCGCGCGTCGCCTGCACGAAGTAGTCGAAGGTCTGGTCCGCCGGGGCCTGGAGCAGGGCCTCGACGGTGATGTGGTCCGGCGCTTTCTCGCTCACGAAGAGCGGCGAGCCCCGGCTCGTGGGCGTGACCTGGGCGGTGATGGGGCCGGAGCCGATGAGGGCGCGGAACACGGGCGGGAAGCTCACGGTCGCCGTGCCGCTGACGAGGTGCGCCGAGCCCCGCAGGAACACCGTGGCCTCGTTGCCCTCCGTCGCCGCCGTCGCGAGGAGCACGACGCCCGTCACGTTGCCCGAGGCGACGACCGCGGTGACCGTGCCCACGTGGTGCCGCGCCGTGACGTTGCCGAGCGCGTCGAGGTCGCGCGACAGCTCGAAGCGGTTCGCGCCGTCGAACCACCGCAGGTACTGCCCGTTCGGCGCGCCGTGGTCGAAGAAGAACGCCGCGGAATCGCCGTCCGGGCCGAGCGCGTTGAGCGTGACATTGCGCAGCGCGACCAGGCCGCCCTCGGCGACGACGCTGCCCTCGGGCACGGGGATGGCGCGGCAT
>JAIVGT010000321.1 GCA_020201485.1 Halobacteriales archaeon | reverse complement strand
GTGCCACGTGGACTTCGAGCACGTGCGCGAGGTCTTCACCGGCCTGCGCGACGGCTCGCTCCGCATCCAGACGTGGCAGGGCGAGCAGGCCAGCCCGATGGCGTACCCCGTCGTGCGCCGCTACGTGGACATGCCGGAGCTGCTCAGCCCGGAGGGCGACCAGGCCCAGGCGAGCGAGCGCATGGCGGAGAGCCTGAAGAGCGAGCGCGTCACGCTCCTGTGCTTCGGCTGCCAGGCCTTGCAGCAGGGCGTGCGCATCGGGGAATTGCCGGACAAACCCGGCTGCCAGCAGTGCGGCGAGCGCATCCTCGGCGTGTTGAGCTGGCACGGCACGCCCATCCAGGCCTCCCTCGTGAAGCACGCCGCTGGGCAGGACCTGCCCGAGGACCAGGAGAAGGAAATGGTGCGCGCGCGGCAAGGTGGAGACCTCGTCGCGGTGTACGGCAAGCGCGCGGTCGTCGCGCTCAGCGTGTATGGCGTGGGGCCGCAGGCCGCGGCGAAGATCCTGGCGAAGATGCACCGCGACGAGAAGCAGTTCTACCGCGACCTGTACGCGGCGAAGCTGAAGTACGTCACGACGCGACCGTTCTGGGACCGGGGCTCGGGCATGCGGGCGCGCGAGGCCACGGGCAAGCCGTACGCCTACTCGCCGCGCATGGGCGCGAGCACGGAGCGGAGGCTGTAGGGTGGCCGGAGCCTTCGCGCTCCTCGGCCCCGAGCTGCGCGCCCTGCTCGCGGACGAGGGCTTCACGCACCCGACGATGGCGCAGGAAGCCGCCATCCCGCACATCCTGCGGGGCGAGCACGTCCTGCTGCTCGCGCCGACGGGCATGGGCAAGACGGAGTCCGCCGTGCTGCCCATCTTCGAGCTGCTGCTGCGGCGCAAGCGAGCGAAGCAGCAGGAGCGCGGCATCCAGGTCCTGTACATCACACCGCTGCGCGCGCTGAACCGCGATCTGCTCGGGCGGCTGCAGGGCTGGGGCGAGCGCTTGGGCATCACCGTCGCGGTGCGCCACGGCGACACGCCGCAGAGCGAGCGCACGCTGCAGAGCAAGCATCCGCCCGATTTCCTCATCACCACGCCGGAGACGGTGCAGGTGCTCCTCACCGGCCGCAACCTCAAGGGGCACCTGAAGAGCCTGCAGTGCTTCGTCCTCGACGAGGTGCACGAGCTCGCGGAGGACGAGCGCGGCGCGCAGCTCAGCGTGGCGTTGGAGCGCATCGAGCGGCTGAAGGGCGCGCCCATCCAGCGCGTCGGCCTGAGCGCGACGGTCGGCGACCCGGCGGAGGTCGCGGGCTTCCTCGGCGGCGGCGGGCGCAAGGTCGAGGTCGTGAAGGTGCCGGTGGCGAAGCGCCTCGACGTGCGCGTGGACAGCCCGGTGCCGACGCGCGAGGACCTGCTGCTCGCGGACCGCATCTACGCCCGGCCGGACCAGGCAGCGTACCTGAGCCTGTGCCACCGGGAGATCATGGCCCACAAGGCCACGCTCCTGTTCGTGAACACGCGCGAGACGGCGGAGGTGCTCACGGCGCGCACGCGCCTCGTGGACCCGCAGTTCCCCCTCACCGTGCACCACGGCTCGCTCAGCCGGGAGGCGCGCATCGCCGCCGAGGAGCAGTTCAAGCAGGGCGAGTTCAAGGCCCTGGTGTGCACGAGCAGCATGGAGCTCGGCATCGACATCGGCGAGGCGGACCTCGTGCTGCAGTACAACAGCCCGCGCCAGGTGGTGCGCCTCGTGCAGCGGGTCGGAAGGGCGGGGCACCGCGCGGACCTGGTGAGCAACGGCATCATCCTCGCCACGGATCCGGACGACATCGCCGAGGCCGCGGTCATCGCCCGGCGCGCGCTCGCCGAGCAGCTCGAGACGTTCACCGTGCCCCGCCAGCCGCTCGACGTGCTGGCGAACCAGCTCATCGGCATGGCGTTCGACGGCGTGCGCAGCGTGGGGGATGCGTGGGAGGTGCTGCGCCGCGCCAAGCCCTTCCTCGGCCTGGAGGAGCAGCAGGTCATGGACGTGGCGAAGCAGCTCGCCGATCTGCACCTGCTGTACCTGGACGAGGGCGGCGGCTACCGCATGAAGCGGAGGTCCTTCGAGTATTTCTTCGACAACCTGAGCATGATCCCGGACGAGCGGAGCTACGCCGTCATCAACATCGCCAGCGGGCGGAGCGTGGCGAAGCTGGACGAGGGCTTCGTCTCGACCTTCATCGAGCCGAACGCGGTGTTCATCTGCCAGGGCCGGCCGTGGAAGGTCGTGGAGCAGACGGAGGACGTCATCCGCGTCGAGCCGGTGCTGGACCCGGTCGGGGCCATCCCGAGCTGGGTCGGGGAGGAGATCCCGGTCCCGTTCGACATCGCGCAGGAGGTGGGCTCGCTGCGCACCCTGGTGCGGGACGCGCTGCCGGGCGGGAAGCCCGCGGCGCGCGCCGCCCTGCAGGCTCGCTATGCGCTGAGCGACGCTGCCGCGGACAAGGTCGTGGACTACATCGCCGAGCAGCACGGCCACGAGCTGCCCACGGAGACGGTCTGGACCCTGGAGTTCCAGGACACGAAGGCCATCCTCAACGTGTGCGCCGGCACGCGCGTGAACGAGACCCTCGGCCGCATCGTGAGCACGCTCCTCACGGCGCGCCTCGGCAGCAGCGTCGGCCTGCAGGTGGACCCGTACCGCGTCATCTTCGACCTGCCGACCCGACTCGCGCCCAAGCTCGTCGAGGACACCCTGCGCGGCATCGAGCCGGACAAGCTCGAAGCCTACCTCGACCTCGTCATCGGCAACAGCAGCTACCTGCGCTGGCGCTTGTTCCACGTCGCGCGGCGCTTCGGCGCGCTGCAGAAGGGGGCCGAGGTCCACCGCGTCGCCCTCCCGCGCCTGCTCGACATCTACCGCGACACGCCGCTGTACAAGGAAGCCTTGCGCGAGGTGCTGGCGGAGAAGCTCGACCTCGAAGGCACGCGCAAGCTGCTCACGGCGCTGCGCAGCGGGCAGGCGACGATGGTCGTGCAGGGGCTGAGCCCCATCGGATTGGCGGGCGTGGACACGCGGCACGAGCTCATCTCGCCCAGCCGCGCCGACCGCGCCATCCTGCAGGCGGTGAAGAAGCGCCTGGAGGAGGGCAAGGTCATCCTCGTCTGCACGCACTGCCAGAAGTGGCAGAGCAACACCACCATCCGCAGCGCCCCCGAGCGGCCGGTGTGCGGGAAGTGCGGGGCGATGAGCATCGCCATCCTGCGGCCGTGGGAGCGCAACTCGCACAAGGTGTGGGAGAAGAAGAACAAGGACATCATGTCCGACGACGAGCGCAAGGACTGGCGCAGGCTGCAGGCGAACGCCGGCACGGTCATGGCGCACGGCAAGAAGGGCATGCTCTGCCTCGTGGCGCGCGGCGTGGGGCCGGAGACCGCCGGCCGCATCCTCATGAAGCAGCGGGACGACGAGGATGCGATGCTCCGCGACATCCTCGCTGCGGAGATCAACTACGCCAAGACGCGGCAGTTCTGGGACTGACACCAGGGCTTGTCCCGCAGCCTTCAAGCGCCTGCCTGGCCGCCCGGGTGTGAGGCTGGACGATGCGCCCAGGTCCGCTGCTCGTGCTGCTTGCCCTGCTCGCTGGATGCGTCGTCCCAGCGCAGCCCAAGCCCCTCGCCGCGCCGCCCCTCGAGG